>CAZZXJ010001010.1:0-1510 GCA_964657905.1 uncultured Stigonema sp. | reverse complement strand
ATTTTTCTGGTTCTCCCCCAAAAATTGCATTTACACCTGTTATTAAACAAGGAGTATTTATAATTGCTATGCAAACTCAAAAATTGGATGAGCAGTTGGCAGTTCAACTTATTCCTCCACTTTGGAGAACTAGAGTACAGAACACAGAGCAGTTTGGTAGTTTTGAGACAATTGATCGGATAGATCCGCAACTATTGACTGAGATTGGTCAGATCAAGCGATTTCTTGAAAGATGGAAAGCCGATCGAGAATTTCGCCAGCAAGTTGATATAGACCCCTATAGTGCTTGTGTGCGCTACGGTTTAAAGGTAAACCCAGAAGATATCAGACCCAAATGGGACAAAAATTTTGCTAGCAGTTCTGAAGAACAAATTGCAGAAGAGTTTCCACTGTTGAAACTGTTTGACCAGTTCTACGATCAGCATCTGGAGAGAGCAGTAGATGTTGGAATACCTATTTCTTCTTCTACTAATTCAAATTTTTGGGCTTGGCGAGAACGGCAAATTGCACGTGTAGCCAGTCAAGTGAAAGCTTACGTGCATCGTGAAATTAGCCATTTTACTAATGCTTTTGAACTGAGCAAGGGCTGTTCGGTTGGCTGCCGATTTTGCGGCGTTGCAGCACCTCGCCTTAATGACATCTTTTTCTATAATCCAAACAATGCTAAGTTATGGCGTGAAGTCCTTGAGATCATGACAAGCATCTTAGGTTCTGCATTCCAGGGAAGCTTTTGCTATTGGGCAACCGATCCTTTTGATAACCCAGATTATGAAAAGTTTTGTGCTGATTATTATGCCATTACAGGAGTTTTCCCCCAAACCACAACGGCTCAAGCTCTAAAGAACCCAGAACGGACTCGTGCTTTTTTAAAATTCTCAAGAAAGCAAAACTCCTTGTTCAATCGCTTTTCGATTCTCTCTTTAAAGATGTTTGAGCAAATTCATCAGGAATTTAGCCCGGAGGAGTTACTAACTGTAAAACTCGTCTTATTGAATGACGAAGCAGAAGATCTTAAAGCGCATGCAGGACGACAGCGAGAACGCAATCTCCAGCAAGGCATAGCAGACAAAGAGCTTCCCGATCAAGGGACGATCGCTTGCGTCTCAGGATTTTTATTCAATATGGTTGAGCGCAGTGTTAAGCTCATTAGTCCTTGTAATGCAAATGAACATTGGCCACTAGGTTACATTGTTTACGATCAAGGAACTTTTACTAATGCGGATGAACTTAGTACTTTGATCCAGCGCATGATTAGAGATCGCATGCCACTGACGGTACGACCTGACGATTTGATGTGCTTCCGTCAAGATTTGAAATACGAAAGTCTTCCAGATGGTTTCCACCTTGCAAACAAAGTCAAAACCTTCAAGTTTGTCAACGATCCCTATTGGAGGGATCTGGGCGAGATGATTCACGGAGGTAATAAAACGGCAGAACAGATAACTCAATTGTTGGCTGCGCGAGGAGTGTTATCGGAGCAAACATCTTACTATCTCAATGTTTTGTTTGA
>CAZZXJ010001009.1:0-1518 GCA_964657905.1 uncultured Stigonema sp. | reverse complement strand
CTGACTCCTGAGTACCGCTCACAGGTGTAGTGCAAGCAATTAAGAACCGCTATAGTACCGCTGCGCGGAATTAAAAATTAAAAGTTTAAAAAGCTTATGATGCAAGCTTTTCGATGATTCTGAATGGTTGCTTTATTTCCGCCGTCGTGTACTAGATTAGCAAGTACGAGCAATCAGTAAACCAAAAAGTTTTTCTCCAAAGAGCGATCGCCAAAACAACATGATAACTATTTCTTATGCAATGAGTATTGTATGATACTTACTTTTCTGTAGTCATTTGTGGCTGATACTTGCGGCGTGCGTCGAGATCGCCCTTTAGGGAAAACTTTTTGGTTTACTGGCAACGAAGACGCTGACCCTCGTTCGCCTTGGGCGAAGACTCGCTAACGCTAACGCGTCTAATGTTCATGCACCCGGCAAGTTCATTTAATTTTGGGCTGATTCTAGCAGCATGAGTCGCAAGGGATCTAAACGAACGTGCCACGGCAAAGGTTGGTCTTTGAGAATTGCCCATTTTTCCTTGAACACCTCTGCTTGCAGGTGGTAATCATTGGCATTGGTAGATGGATGGTTGATCTTGAGAAACAGCGTCGTTCGGTGCGGCGTTTCACTCGTCTTCACCAGCCAGCAGGGAAAAGTATTTTCATCGGATGAGTTTTTGGTGAAGGTTAACTGATGAGCACGAATTCCTATATGGGATAAAGCGTCTGGGATAGGTTCAATAACCTGTAGGGTGCAACCCCAATCAATCGCTTCTACCTGCTGGGATGCCCTTCCGACAGCGTAGGAGAAGTTTTTGCAACCCGTTAATTGAGCAACGCTCACTGTAGCAGGTCGCTCGAAAATGTCTTCTCTAGCACCATACTGAGCCGCTTTTCCTTTGTTCAGCACCAACAAATTTGGGCAAAGCCGGTAAGCCTCTTCCATATTATGCGTCACAAATAGGGTGACACCACTGTAATCCGCCAGCGTTTCTACCATTTGCTGCTCTAACTGGCTGCGCAAGTAAGTATCCAGCGCGGAAAACGGTTCATCTAGCAACAGCGCTTCTGGTTGACTTGTTAAAGCTCTTGCTAGTGCTACCCGTTGCTGTTGACCACCAGAGAGTTGATGCGGATAGCGGTTTGCTAATCCCTCTAACTGTACCACTAACAGTTGTGCTTCTACCTGTTCCTTGATAGCTAAGGTAGATAGTCCTTTAGGCAAGCCAAAGGCGATATTTTGTGCCACAGTCATATGCGGAAAGAGAGCGTAATTCTGCACTAAAAACCCAATACGGCGATCTCTTGAAGGCAGATTAATCCCCTGTTGGGAGTCGAACAACACCCGTCCATTTAAGACAATGCGACCTGTTGTCGGTGTTTCTACCCCAGCGATGCAGCGCAGAATCATGCTCTTACCAGCCCCAGAACCCCCCAACAATCCTAATGGTTGTTCATCTGCGCTGAAGGACACTTGTAATCTAAAGCCAGAGAGTAGTCTTTCAATGTCTACAGCAAGTCCAGATGTTGGGGAGTG
>CAZZXJ010001008.1:0-1526 GCA_964657905.1 uncultured Stigonema sp. | reverse complement strand
TGCAACTGCAAATCTTTGCGCCTTCCCTCTACCACAGACACATACCCAAAACCCCCGAACAGCTTTGGTATGGTGTCCACACTCACAAGTTGCTTCATAGTAATGGTGCAGTTGGCAAATCACCTTAACACTAGATTCCTGTTTTTCTAGCTCAAGAACGTAATACCCCATATAGGGCTTACTATCTGCTCCCAAAGCAACAGGAGCATTGAATGAGAGCACAATTTTCTGCGTGATGAGGAATCGTAATCTTTGGAACTAAGGGCGTTGTCCGCCACATCCCCTTAGTTCCAGGCTGCAATCCCTGTGATCGCGAACCAAACCCTTGAGCTTTTGGCTTCCCTTTTTGGTGCTCCTCAACCTTTTCAGCGGAAGTTAAATTTTTCTGGAAAAGTTCGACTTCGTTCAGAAAAAAAAGGTCAGTCCGCATATTGGAAGGAGTATAAAACAGGACGATTGCTCTTAATTTATTACGGTGCATTTTTTCAAGATAATCTCTCTTTAACTGATTGGGTCAACAGCCAAAACATTGGTAAAACTCTTTATTGCTTGGGAGATGGACATGATGGAATTTGGAACCTGTTTGAAAAAATTGCTGACCCAAACTGTAGGCAAGAAATTCTAGACTGGTATCATTTGAAAGAAAACCTTTATAAAATACAGGCGACAAAGAAGTTTTTGGAACAAGTCGAAGCCGAATTGTGGCACGGACAAGTAGAAGAAGCACTCTTAATTCTGAGAAAAAGCAAGTATGTAGGAGTGACAAATTTTACGAATTACCTACAAAAACATCGACACCGTTTGGTCAACTATATGTACTTTCAAGCCGAGCAACTAAGCTCAATAGGTTCTGGCGCTGTAGAGTCTGCGGTAAAGCAAATCGATAAACGACTGCAAATAGTCGGAGCACAGTGGAAGTCAGAAAATTTACCGCAAATGCTTCAACTTCGCTGCGCTTATTTGAATGGAATTCTTGCTGCTAACTTGTAACACATAAAATAAAACGGGTTCAAACAGAAAGTCCATTTTATTCGCGAGTTATAATCGCGAATATATTTCGGATGTTTTTTATGCCCCGACCAAGTAATACCGATATTGAACAAGATAAGTTAGCTCGTTTTGACCGGATTAAAAGAGCGATCGCAGCCTTAGAAAAACAACAAAGACTTTTCTTAAAGCTTGGAGAACTTGCTCCATCCGGTGCTTGGGTAGCACGCTATCAAGTACGGCAGAACCACAAAAAATATTGGTACTACAAGTTACAGACGCCTCAACCATACTTCCAATGCGCGACATCATCAAAACTAAGTAAATATAGGCATTTGGGCAAAGCTGGTACTACTGAACATATTGATGCAGTTATGTCTGTAATGAGACGTTCTGTTTGGGATGAAATACAGAGGATAATTCATACCCTTGATGATTGTCTGCGCTTACATTAGTTCTGGATCTGAGCTTGAGTCAGAAGAGCCACAAGATTGAATCGCCTGGTTATTCGCGAGTCTACATCGCGAATAATTTTGCTT
>CAZZXJ010001007.1:0-1534 GCA_964657905.1 uncultured Stigonema sp. | reverse complement strand
CAAACAAGTTGTATAAGTTTTCTCGCCATAAATATTTTCTTGTGGCAAACAACCTGACTCTGCTACTTTAGTTTTCTAATCGTAATTGATTATTTGGGAGGATTTTCGCTGCTGTTGTATCAGATATAAGAGAGCATTCAAGAAGAACGCAAGGAGGTTTCATGCTCACTCAGTCCAATGTATCTTCACTCTCTGACATTACTGACTTAAACCAGCTACAGGTAGAACTGAATCGGTTACCATCTCCTGATGTGGGAGATTACATCAATCATCTGCCAAAAGAGCGAAAAGTGAGTACTTTTGGCTTACTTGGGTCAGAACAGGCGATTGAAGTATTTGAGTATCTGCCGCTTGCTGTGCAAGAAGAACTGCTCGGTTCGCTGCCAAAAGAGCAGGTACTTCAGATTATGGAAACCATAAGTCCGGATGAGCGGGCGTTTCTATTTGATGCGCTGCCTCCTGCGGTGGTCAAACAACTCCAGGAGCAACTTAGCGAGGCTGAACAACAGGCAACGGCGACGATTCTGGACTATCCAGAAGACACTGCTGGTCGCGTCATGACGACGGAGTATGTGCGGCTGCAGGAGGAATTAACGGTTGGAGAAGCCCTCAGCAAAATCCGTCTGAGCGATCGCGATAAGGAAACAGTTTACTACGCCTATGTTACCGATGACAACGGCAAGCTTGTGCGCATCGTGTCACTGCGTCAGCTAGTGTTTTCCATTCCTGAGGTATTAATCAAAGACATTGCTAGCAACCACGTCATCAAAGCCCGTACTGAAATGCCCCAAGAAGAGGTGGCGCGGCTGATGAAGCGCTATGATTTGTTAGCACTGCCAGTTGTTGACCAGGAAGATCGACTAGTGGGGATTGTTACGATTGACGATATGGTAGACATTTTAGAGGAGGAAGCTACTGAAGACATCCAACGATTGGCTGGGGTCAGTGGTGGCGACGAGGACGTGCTGGCCTCTCCCCTGGAGACGATCAAAAAGCGTCTACCGTGGCTGTTGGGAGTTATGGTTCTTTATATCGCAGCAGCCAATGCGATCGCCCCATTTCAGAGTGTGATTTCCCTGATCCCAGTGCTAGCAGTCATCATGCCAATTTTCTCCAACACCAGTGGCACTGTCGGTATTCAAGCTTTAACGGTGACTATCACAGGACTGAGTGTGGGGAAGGTAACACCCGTAGATACCCTGAGAATTCTCCGCAAGGAAATCTTAGCTGGGTTGGGCACAGCCTTGGTATTAGGTCTGACTCTGGTCATGCTGTCTTTAATTTGGGCTCCTCCCCAAGACAGATGGGTAGCTTTCATTGCCGGATTGGTGATGGCAATCAATGTTTTAGTAGCTGTCACTCTAGGAACTTTGCTACCTCTGGGTTTCAAGCAGTTGTCCCTCGATCCAGCGCTTTGCAGTGGACCCCTACTGACGACTCTGCTAGATGGAGTTGGGTTCATGATTTTCCTGACACTGATTTCTGTGGGTTTGAATGTTCTCAAGTTGAAACCTTAACGCACCAAAGTTTAATC
>CAZZXJ010001006.1:0-1538 GCA_964657905.1 uncultured Stigonema sp. | reverse complement strand
ACTTTTTAGCTGGTGTTGGCGACAGCAAGCATAGCTACGGGAATGCCCGCTTGATCTAGTTACCAAGATTTGCCCTGCGTTAGGCGATCGCCCTTCGCACCCTACAACTATGGGATAATTTATTTTTTGGATATCCCTTAGTTGATTGTTGTTTGTTGTTTGGTGAGGAGTGCCAATGAACAATCAACAATCAACAATTAACCAACGTGAGGTAAATTTATGAAACTAGAAGGTAAGGTTGCTCTTGTTACTGGTAGCAGTCAAGGTATTGGTCAGGCGATCGCCATACACCTTGCCCAAGAAGGAGCAAACATTGTGATCGATTATCGCTCTCATCCAGAAGGCGCACAATCGACTCTGGCACAGGTAGAAGCGAAAGGGCGCAAGGGTCATATTGTTAAGGCTGACTTGGCAGTAATTAGCGATATCCACAAGCTGGTTGAGTCGGGTATTCAACACTTTGGCAAGATAGATATTTTGGTGAACAATGCGGGCGTTGACGGCAAAAACGCTGATTTCTGGAACATCACGGAAGCTGAGTATGACGCTGTACTCAATGTCAACCTGAAAGGGACGTTTTTCACCACCCAAGCTGTTGTGCAGCATTTCATCGAAACCAAATGCAAGGGCAAGATTATCAACTTAAGTTCCGTGCATGAAGAACTACCCTTTCCTCACTTCACCGCCTACTGTGCTAGCAAAGGTGGATTAAAGATGATCATGCGGAATTTGGCTATCGAACTAGGACCCCTGGGGATCACGGTTAATAATATAGCACCAGGGGCAATTGAAACCCCGATTAACACTAATCTCTTAAACGATCCCCAAAAATTGGCTGCCCTAAAGCAGAACATTCCCTTAGGACGGCTGGGTAAAACCGGAGATATTGCACCTGTAGTGGCTTTCCTCGCCTCATCAGATGCGGACTACATTACTGGAACCACGGTTTTTGTAGATGGTGGGCTGCTGTGGAACTATCACGAGCAGTAGAACCGCGTCGCGGAATTAAAAATTAAAAATTATCAAAGCTTATGATGTAAGCTTTTCGCTGATTTTTAATGGTTGCTTTATTTGCGTCGATGTGTACTTGGTTTGAGGTATTTCATTAAAAATCTCCGAAAAAGAATGTAGAGAGGCGACAGGTCGCGTCTCTACAAGGATTTCAGGTAATGCATAGTTAATTTCCACTCCTCTGTCTATTAGAAAGTTAAGGTGTCGAGTGTGAATCTTCAGACTCTTCTTTGTTTAGGAACAGGAGGCGTATGGCAAGTACAGCAAATCCCACAGCCGCGATCGCTTTCAATAACCGGGTAGGTAATAACTCTGCTACGGCTCCCCCCGCTAATGCACCTAAAAGGCTGGTCAACAACAGTGCACTAGCAGCACCGAAGAAGACAGCACGAGTCGATTGAGAACGACCTGAAAGCGCGATCGCGGCTAACTGACTTTTGTCGCCTAATTCCGACAGAAAAACTGTGATAAAGCTCAATCCTAAAAGATGCCAGTCCATAGTTGTTAGTTGCTAATTGCTAATTGCT
>CAZZXJ010001005.1:0-1558 GCA_964657905.1 uncultured Stigonema sp. | reverse complement strand
AATACTGCTCGGTTAAGATAATTACCCTGAACGCGAAACCTTGTAGAGACGCGATTAATCGCGTCTCTACAACTTTTCTTCCACCTTGCGGTACTAGGCAGCAAATCGCCTATATTTTCAAGGGTTACAGCTGATCATGGAAATAGCAAATTCCCCCATAGGTTTTAATGAGAAACAAGAACACACAAACCCAAAAGAAATGGTGAAAGTGTATGGGAAATCTTCATCGAGTGATGGTTATTGCGGATGGCGATAACGCTTTTATGGCAGCGCAAAATTTTAATCGCAAAATTAATTGGCATAAAGTGCGGGATTATTTAGCCGACCCAAAAGAAGGGAGAGAGTTAATTGAGATGGTGATTTATCTAGGTCTACCTCCCGCCAGAGAAAGATTTGAAGAACAACGAAAAAGCAAAGAAAAATTTATTTACTGGGCAAAGAGTAACGGTTTTTTAGTCGTAGCAAAAGAAGGTAAAGCTAAAGGAGATGAATACGAGAATAATGTTGATGTGGTGATGGCGATAGATACAATTGAGTTATCTTTAGAACTAAAACCAGATATTGTGGTTTTGGTGACTGGAGATTCGGATTTTGCTTATCTAGCAGAAAAATTGAGAAGACGAGGAATACGAGTTGAGGTAGCTTCAGTCGAACAATCTTTAGGAAGTGATTTAAAAAATTCGGCTAATAGCGTAGTGGATTTGACTGAGGTATTTGATAAATTTGACCAACATGATACTAGCCAAAACTATCACCGTATTGGTAGTTCTAATGTCTTTGATTTATAAATGCATAATACCGGAATAAACAAAAAAGGAAAGGAGTTATTCATGGGGACAGTCAATGGCAAATTAATTACTCAAGAACTAAACCAGTTGGATGAACTTACACAAAGGACAGAGAGAATCAATCAACGTTTTGAGTATTTAGAATCTCAGGTTACTGCTATTAGCAATGTAAGCCAGGAGGTTAATAGTAACAAATCCTATCTGCAAAAACTCGACCAAAGAATTGGCTTTTTGGAGGATATGACATCGAAACAAGCTAAACAGTTATTTTTACTGAAGATAACCAGTGTGATCGTTTTGATAGGTTTGGGGTTTATATTTTGCATGAATAATCAACCCAAACATGACAAAACTAAACCCAAGAAACAAGCAAAGTCTCTGGAATTAATTCTACCAGAATCTAGAAAGGAGTCGTTCATCTAGCAGTCCGAGGAGGAGAGCATTTACCCAGGATACAGGCTGTTGACTGTTGACAGCCACCACTGAAATAGGATTGCTATCTCTTTTAAATCACCATCAGGTTAAGAATTAGAACAAAGCGAGGAAATAAGATGAGAGCAATTGTTAACGGGAAACTGGTTGATTTGCCACAAGGTAGAACCGTTGAAGAATTAAGAAAAAAGTTACCAGAAATTGGTCAAGATGACGTAATGGAGGAAGGTTTTAATGGTACTCGTCCTCTAAAAAATAACGAAGCACTTAAGGAAGGTTCAAAAGTGTGGAGTGTACCGAAAATTGTCAAAGGGTAACATGACTTTAGATTTTGGATT
>CAZZXJ010001004.1:0-1564 GCA_964657905.1 uncultured Stigonema sp. | reverse complement strand
GTAAACAGGCAATTAGCCGTTAGCCATGAGTAATTAGCAAAAAAGCGAAGTTTGACAGCCTGTCGTTTGACGATAAAAGCTCTGAAGCTCAGAATTATGAAGGACATTCTCACGAATACGCCTTTTTTTAGAGAGGGAACATCAAATGAAAAAAATTCTTTCAGTATTGTTGCTGGGCATAGCAATTTTCACCTTTGCCTTTAGTGGTCCAGCAATAGCCGGAGATGCTGCTAACGGAGCTAAAATATTTACAGCCAATTGTGCTTCTTGTCACGCTGGTGGTAAGAATTTGGTTCAAGCCAACAAAAACCTGAAAAAAGATGCCTTGGAAAAGTACGGTATCAACACACCGGAAGCAGTTATCAACCAAGTTACCAAAGGCAAAAATGCTATGCCCGCCTTTAAAGGTCGTTTGAAACCTGAGCAAATCGAAGATGTAGCAGCATACGTGTTGGATCAAGCCTACGAGAAAGATTGGAAATAAAGCGTAAATTGGGCTATTCCTCTTGAAATAGTAGGTAAGGTATGTGCCTTACCTACTGCTTTTGTTCTGCTAGCAATGTGAGATATTTTATGAATCGCTTTTACCGATTCATTCTCAACTTGAGTATTGCCGTTGCACTTACCTGTTTTTTTCTGACTCCACCCGCATATTCATCAACTACCCCCAGTACCCAAATGACAGCGAGTGACTTTTTCAAATTGGGGGTAGAAAAGATGCTACGCGGCAATTACCAGGAAGCCATTCCAGATTTTACTCAGGCGATCCAGCTCAAGAGCGATTTTGCCGCAGCTTATAGTAATCGCTGTCTTGCTGATCTTCAAGTACAAGATTATCAGAATGCGGTCACAGATTGTAATCAGGCAATAAAGAAAGCGCCTAAAAACGCTGAGGCTTATCTTCATCGGGGACTTGCTTACTACAGAATTGGGGATTATCTATCTGCCATTGCCGATAATAATCAAGCGATCGCACTTAAACCCTATGATTTCCGAGCCTACTACAACCGAGGGGTAGCGAGTGCTATGTTAGGTAATTACCAGCAGGCAATTGCAGACTACAATTTGGCCTTGAGCCAAATACCCCAGTCCCTCGGTCCTCTAATAGGGGATATCTACAATGACCGAGGATTAGCTCGTTTCGAGTTGCAGAATTTACAAGCAGCTCTGCTCGACTTTTCAACAGCGATCCGTCTCAATCCCAAAGACTATAGAGCTTACTTCAACCGGGGTTGTACTTGCGGCACACACGGAGATAACTTTGGTGCAGTGCGGGATTTCACGTTTGTAATACGGCTTAACCCAAGCAATGGACATGCTTATGTTAACCGGGGTGTAGCCTACCATCACCTTGGTTATCAACAAGCTGCAATAGCAGACTTACAAAAAGCAGCCCAATACTTTGGACACCAAGGACAAAGGCTTGCCTACAAAAAGACTTTAGATTTAATGAAGTTTATGCAGCAACAAATTTCATCCCAATCGGAAATTGCCTTTGCCTTTTAAAGTGGGGAATAGAGGGATGTTAGTAGTTAGTCGATTGGACTTCTTAACAACTAACAAC
>CAZZXJ010001003.1:0-1587 GCA_964657905.1 uncultured Stigonema sp. | reverse complement strand
GAAGGCAGTGGTAATTAATGCTCCTGCCTTTTATTTTTACCTACCAACACCCACGAAAACTTCCTCCATTCTCTCAATACTTTTACGTATAGCTTGAGCACAAGCATGCAAAGCAGACCTTTCTACATCGGTAAGGTTCAATTCCATGACTCTTTCAATCCCACCGCATGCCAAGTGACAGGGAACACCGATAAAAATATCCTTTAAACCGTACTCACCTTGGAGATACGCCGCCACTGGTAAAAGGCGTGACTGATTCAGCAAAATTGATTCCACCATCACATAGGTGGAAGAAGCGGGGGCAAAAAAAGCGCTACCTGTCTGCATCAGTGCCACAATTTCTGCCCCACCATTACGAGTACGTTCCACTAAGCGCTCAATTGTGGCTGCATCCAGTAATTCTGTAATCGGAATGCCATTGACAGTAGAATAACGCGGCAAAGGCACCATTAAATCACCGTGGCTACCCAGTACCATGGCGTTGACATCAGTGGGACAAACCCCCAATTCCATGGCAATGAAGGTTTGAAAGCGGGCAGAGTCTAACACGCCCGCCATACCCATGATGCGATCGCATGGTAAACCTGTTGCTTGCCAAGCCAAATAAGTCATCACATCCAAGGGATTTGTGACAACAATATAGACCGCATTAGGTGAATAGGCGATCGCTTTGGTTGCTGATTCTACCACAATTTTGGCATTCATCAGCAGCAAATCATCCCGACTCATCCCTGGTTTACGAGGAAAACCTGCCGTAATCACTACGACATCAGAACCAGATGTATCAGCATAGTTGTTTGTACCGATAATCTGGCGATGATGGAGTTCCATTCCCCTTGCCTCCATCAAATCCAGCGCCAGTCCTTGGGGTATTCCCTCAACGATATCCAATAACACCACATCTGCCAGGTTTTTTTCAGCAATGCGTTGGGCTAGGGTACTGCCAACCCTACCAGCACCGATGACGGTGACACGGGGTGAATGACACGGAATTGGGGAAGAAGGGGAATTACTCATAATTGCAGGTTAATAATTGAATGTTATTTAAACTCTTCTAGCTGATCCAGACGTAACCAAATGTTAGGGGTTGGCACTTTCCCGAACTTCACAAGGGCGTACTCACCTTTGATATCTACAATTTCTCCCTTGCTATCAAACAAATAGGAAGGAAAACGAGAGTCACTGGCTTGTGCTTCTAGACTGTTTTCCAGCTTCTCCCGGACAGCGCGAACCATATCTCCTTTTTTGACAGCCATGAGTTTCCCTCTTAAAGTATGTAAATTGTTTTCTTCAGGATTTTAGCTCGCCCTCAGTCTATGTTCAGCGTCGGCAAATGCCTTTTACACTGCTTTTGCCTTAATTGTGATACCAGTTGGTTTTGTCGCTGCTTTCTTTGCAGCGATCACCACTGGTAATTGCCCCCAACTCAAAATTGCCACCACAGATGCACACGGATGAATTATCTGCGTCCATCTGCACGCCAGTTGCTTCAACGCGGGGAACCCTTTCGGCAGTTCCTCCTGGGGGAAACCCCCAAGATCGGACTGCCTCACCAACGCACTGGCTTGTCCATCTGCGGTTCAAAAT
>CAZZXJ010001002.1:0-1592 GCA_964657905.1 uncultured Stigonema sp. | reverse complement strand
TTATAGTAGCGAGTCCATTTCACTCTGTCAACCTTTTTCTCAAAGTTTTTTGAGAATTTTTTTTAGTGACCGAAACTGCTTACAGGGCTGGGTTTACGCAACAATGGGTTAAGCACTGTGCTGACGAAGGAAGCGAGAAGAAGTGAATTTTCAGTCGGTAATAGCAATATTGCATCATTTTTGGGCCGATCGCGGCTGCCTAATTGCCCAGCCTTACGACCTTGAGAAAGGAGCAGGCACTAAAAACCCCCATACATTTTTAAGAGCGTTGGGACCGGAACCGTGGGCTGTAGCTTACGTTGAACCCTGTCGTCGCCCTACAGATGGACGCTACGGCGAAAATCCAAATCGCTTTCAACACTATTATCAGTACCAAGTACTGATCAAGCCTTCGCCAGATAATATCCAGGAAATTTATCTCGACTCCTTGAGAGCTTTGGGCATTCGTCCTGAAGACCACGATATCCGGTTTGTCGAGGATAACTGGGAAGATGCAACGGTGGGAGCTTGGGGTACTGGCTGGGAAGTATGGCTAGACGGGATGGAAGTTACTCAATTTACCTACTTCCAACAGTGCGGGGGACTAGATTGTCGTCCTGTGTCGATTGAGATGACTTATGGTCTGGAGCGGTTAACAATGTATCTCCAGGGTGTAGAAGCAATCACTAAGATCACTTGGACGGACAACATTACATATGGAGATGTTTTCCTCCAAGGAGAAATTGAGCAGTGTGTCTACAACTTTGAGGCCTCCAATCCTGAAATGCTGCTAACTCTATTTAATATGTATGAGCAAGAAGCTCAGCAATTGACAGAGCGAGGACTGGTGTTACCCAGCTTGGACTATGTGCTCAAGTGTTCACATACATTCAATTTACTAGATGCGAGAGGAGTGATTTCAGTAACGGAGCGGACTCGTTATATTGCCAGAATTCGGCACTTGGCGCGGAAGGTGGCTCAACTCTATGTGGAACAACGGGAGAAGTTGGGTTTTCCACTCCTAAATAAGCCTGTTTCACCTCCAGTCGAAATGAATTTAACGAACCACAGAGACGCAGAGAAAGAAGAGAAATGACTAATTTGAGTGAGCTTCTAGAACCGCTTGCTGCGTGGTTTCGATGTCTGGGAATCCCTGAACGAATTGTGCAGTGGGGACATCCCCTGATGATGGCGATCGTGGTGTTTGATCTTGGGTAGCTTTGTGGGGCTAGCTGGTTGGCGGGGTAGACTTGTAGCGGATAAAGATGCTGCATTTAAAAGTCGGAGTGACCATCGCCAGTTAGCACCGTGGATGTTTTTATCAAGAAAGGCAGCTATGCTGAGGGCATTCGTCAGAAGGGATTTATCCGCAGATCGTTTTTGTCCGAACCTGTCTGGCGACCGAAGGAAGCAAGGGTTTAAGCACGGAGCTGAACTCAATATCAGTGGCTCCAAGTCAGGAGGGGTCTGAATCCCCTTCTGACTTATTCCTTCAGCATAGCTGCCTCCTGACGAATGCCTTCTTCAATTATGGCGCTTGGTTACACTGGTGGGGTGTTATCACTGGTAATGCAGCATCAGCCAATTATGGAAAGCCCCCACTTTTGGACTGG
>CAZZXJ010001001.1:0-1607 GCA_964657905.1 uncultured Stigonema sp. | reverse complement strand
CTGTTGACAACATCCCAAGTGCGCCACAACCTTAAAAAGCGATATTGGCTGCTAGCTTTTTCTGTGTCGTATCATCGTAGTCGCTGTATTGATTTCAAATATTTTAGGACTTACACACCGCTCAGAACTTACACCTATCACGCCCGTACGACCTAGGAAAACTTGAAGGGTAGATTACCTATTAACGAACCGCCAAGACGCCAAGAAAGCCAAGAAAAAAATAGGTAATCTTGTACCTGGAAGGGAGTAGCTTGATAACTATTTCTTAAATTACAGCTAACAGATTGGAATTCCAGATATAGAGTGTTCACGGATGTCCGTTAGCAAACATTCGTCGAACTGTGTGAGTAAACAAAATACTGCATCTGTTGTCTGGTAATGCTGTAAGTAAGTCGGGTTGCAGAAACGCAAAACAACATTGGTATCAAGCAGGTATCTCGTCATTCCTCGTAAATGCTGTCGCGGCTTATGGCTTTATCGGGTAGACTCGGACTGTTTTTAGGAAGTTGCGAAACCCATTCGCGGAACTCTCTAACCCGTTCCGTTGGTGTTGCCCTTTGCCAAAATGGATGTGACGATTCAATCTGCCTAGACTGAAATTCAATGAAGGCAATGAGATCTGCAATTTTTTTGAGCTGCTCCTCATTTAGCTTGTCTATTTCTTTCTTGAGATTATCTCGTAGCATAGTTAATAGTTTTGCTAAGAGCCGATTTCCTCCATCGTAGCCGATACGTTAACGCAGCAATATAGTATACTGCCTTAGTTCCTGAATTCTTTGCTGTTGATCAATGCTAGATACATGCAAATAGAGATCGCCTTAGATATTACGTGCCCATCCGGTGCTAGCATATGTTAGACCGACGGCTCAGTAGTGTTCAGTGAGTTCAATAACTGCTCTGTAACTTCAATCAGATCAAGCACAGAGGTTGGCGTTAGTTGGGTGGTTTTAAAACCATGAGCGATCGCCTAGGCGCAACGTCCAAGCATTCATTAGCGATTGGTATTCAGTTTTAGGACATCAGTAGCAAGTTTACTGGAGGTAGGTAACTTCCATTGCTAGTAGGACTTTTCCTACGCTACACTATACCCCGTATACGGACGCTTGTAAGGTGGATGTAACCCCAGCACAATATCCTCTTTTGGCACTCCCATCTCCACCAATGCTTGGGCAATATCCACCTCAGTCATATTGCGCTGAATCCAAATCTTGCCATTTTTGATGTCTAAATGGATAAAACAGTTGTATACCCGCTTCAGCCCTTCCCAACCAATATCTAGCAACTGATAGTGGTCATGTTCTGCATCAAAAATCAGCTGACACTCGATGTCTGGATTATCATCTTCCAGTGTCGCCTGTTCAGCTAGCAGCTTACGGATATATTGACGGTAGTGTTCTAATCTCTCCATTTAATAATCTCCTCCTTTTGGGGATGGTAAACGACGAGCTTTAGTTGATAAAGCTTGACTGCTTGTTGAACAAACCACTCTTGAAAGAATGTCTCAAAAGTTTCAAACGGCACCGCTAGATAAAGCTAGGACTTACGCATTGATAGAAATAGTCTTGTATGCCGTGGTTTCGGTAGGGCGGCGGAGCGCAATATTCATT
>CAZZXJ010001000.1:0-1612 GCA_964657905.1 uncultured Stigonema sp. | reverse complement strand
GAATCAAGTCTTCCCGCTTTGCTGCTTGCTCACCAGTTAAATATAAAACCGTGCGTGGCATACCTTGAACTAGATAAGGTTTCTTGCTTGCCTCGGCTAGCTGACGGGCTGCTCGTTGACGTTCCTGCTCTAACCGCTCTGTTCCCCACAACAGCAAGTTCCCCTGAGCATCCCACCAGCGCAACCAGTGACCTGTTCGCTCCGCCTTAGTGCCATGCCACATGCCAAGATACAGATTCATTGAAGCAATCCAGTAGCGCCCATTTTCATCAGGCTGTTGCACTTGATACAAACCTTCCACCAATTGTCGCATCTCCAGCGTACCTTCCTCTGGCTCAAAGATCACATAAAGGGGCACCTGCAAAATTCGTTCGTAGAACCAAAGCTTACCGTATGGGTAGAAAGGTCGAGCTGAGTATTCCCCGCCATCGGTTTCGGACAAAAACTCCATGACAACTGCCAGAATATCTCCCTCCAGACGGGGGGTGTAGCTTAGACGCGTCCGAGGAGGGTCGAGGGATAGAACTTTGGGCACATAAAGCCAATCTGGGGCTTTGACAATTGTCTTCCCATTGACTATTGATTTGACAATATTAGTTTAACCTAAAACCTCATGTCACGCTAGGGTAAGGGAAGAGCCAAGCCAGCGCTCTCCAGGGGGTTTCCCGCGCCCTGGCGACTGGCAATCAACAATTAGCAATTCCCTATGCTCCATTATCTATATTTAATTTTAAGCCACAGAATTATGAGGTTAAAAACCAATGTCACAGCATTAGCAAGAATAATCGGCAAAGCTTGGAGATAAACGCCATATATCAACCATAAAAAAACACCGATATTGAAAGTAATCAGCATGACGAAGGAAACATCTCCAGCTGATTTTGTTTGCCAGGTTTTCATCATTTGTGGTAAGAAAGCAATAGTTGTTAATGTCCCGGCAGCTAATCCTAAAATTGTAATGGTATCCATGAGATGCATTCTTTTCAACGTGTTTGATTGTAATTCTAAGCTGACAATTACAGCACATAAAAAAGGTGCATTCCAATGGTGATGCTTGGGGCTTTGGACGCTTCTAAAAAACAAAGTAGCAGATTTTTCAGGATGTTTCTCTGTATCGAATTGCCGATAATTTTGAAGCTTTAATGAATACTTTGGTGGGAATTTTGGAATGAAGTAATTTCCAAATTTGTTGATTATTTAGCATTGTTTTTCCATATAGCTAAGATATTGCTTACTCCCCAGATATCGGTCGAGTTACTATTGCGGCTCTCAAGATGAACCGTTTGCCCTTGATTCGGGTGCGTAAGATATGGGTTAAGTTAGCAGAGCATCCGCCCAAATTGGAATAAAAATTTAAGAGCGATTTCTGATTGCGCTTCCTGTAAATAAGTTAATAATCTAGCCACGAGTTATTAATATTATGCTAAAATAGATTACAGTGACACTTCAATATTTATAATTATACCGTGCTTGGATGAATTTTTCCAGCATATCCAAAGACTTACAGGCTTAACTTGTCACCAATGATAACTACTTGACTGAACAACTGTGCGATCGCTGCAACATTAAAGCCTGCTATAGCAATCCTATTTGAATTCTGAAAATGCGTTGC
>CAZZXJ010000999.1:0-1632 GCA_964657905.1 uncultured Stigonema sp. | reverse complement strand
ACACCAAAATACTTGGAATTTTTGACTTTATTTCCGGATAATTCTACTGAATCCCAGCAGTTTATACAGTTTCTCAATTCTCAACCAAATCACCCAAATAGTTTTCAAAGATTGTGGTAGAAAAAGGGTAAAATCCGCCAAATCGACACACTTTTGAAAAACATTATACATGTTGTCCAAAATCGCAGAAAATACATACCTCAAATCAATGTCCTGCAAGGCATCGACACACTCGTACGAAAAATATAGGGTTTCGGCAATAAACAAATGCCAGATGAACAACAAAGTTACCCTTGACTAACGTTATGAAGTTCAATAATACGAGTTAAGATACCAAGAATTTTATCAACAGGTGGTAAAGGATACTCAACAAGGTCAATATGCACTTTTTTATCATTAAGTGAAAGAAAACGCCATTGAGTACCTGTTGTTACTATCCCATGAATAACATCTGTATTGCTGTTAAATATTTGTGCTGCAACCATTTCAGCAATACATTGACCTAATGCTGTTTTTAAATCTCCTTTTTTTACCTCTACTATAACGATGACAGGTACTTTGATTTCCGACTGTATTGAAGTACCCCCAATTAAAAAATCACAAACTCCATTTAAACCGAGACTCGAATCTACATCAAAACTTTCTCCCGAAAACAAACTAATTTTTCTTTGAAAGTTTTTGCGGATTTCTACTAATATTGGACTAATTATAAGTTCTGACCGCGCTTTTTCACTTCCTGTTGCGATCGCCAGTGGTAAATTTTCAGCTAGAATTTCCGATAAAATAAGACTAGGCGGCACTACTGGCGCGTCTTGAAACAACAAAGTGATTTCTTCTATTATTGACAAATCGAAAGCCCTTGTTGCTTTGCTAATAGTTGTAAAGTCGCTATAAGCCATAGTTTTAATACTTGTAGTCTATGAAACTAAGTGTGTAACTCCTTATGGAATATTTATTCCATAAGGAGTTACAGTTGTTTTTGGATTATAATTACTGTGCGTTCGCTTATTTTGAGATCCGAAGGGGAATTAAAGCCTTAATGCAAAAGGAAAAAGGGGATTTTTACGTGAACCGTTATTTTTAAGTAAAATTTATCACCATCTCATAACGCTTCCACAGGCGATTATTTAAGGGACAAGCAGACGATAAATCATAAAATGACCAAAAGCCCTATGGGGACGAAAATGCCTGAATTGATTGCAACGCCTGGATTACAAGCCCTGTAAGGCTTAATTAAATCTTGCCGTTCAAAATGAGCGAACGTATAGTAATCATGGTTTTCAGTGTCGGTAGAAACTCGGTTTCTACCTCCCGATCAAATGAGCCTATATTTACACGAGCTTTTTCAGTGAATCAGTTAATTGTATCGATACTCTAAACACCCAAAAACTTGAATCTAAATAGAATTTACTACAAAAAAGGGGAGGGAGGAGCAGCCTGTGGCTGCTCCTCCCTCTATCAATAATGATTTAGGACTTACGCACTATAGGCTCTTGAGCATCCTGTGTATAACGGAATTCCGTCGTTTCATCTCGTAGAATTGACCACATGGTAAGGGCGGGGGAACCCCGCCCCTACCTCACATCTTGCACCTGGGTGAAAAACCGGGTTTCTTGAGAATGACTAATGATC
>CAZZXJ010000998.1:0-1632 GCA_964657905.1 uncultured Stigonema sp. | reverse complement strand
ACTAACTACAGATGAATACTTCCGAGCGGATTATTGTTCCCTTAGATGTGCCGACATTAGAAGAGGCGATCGCCCTTGTTGAAAGGCTAGAGCAAGTCAGTTTCTGGAAAGTTGGTTTAGAGTTGTTTGTCAGTACGGGACCGAAAATCCTATCGCTGCTAAAATCTCGTTCAAAGCGCATTTTCCTGGATTTGAAGTTTCACGACATCCCTAACACTGTCGCTGGTGCTTGCCGCGCCGCATCTCGTTACGGTGTCGATTTATTGACTATTCACGCTACATGTGGTAAAGATGCCATGAGCGCAGCAGCTGAGGCAGTACAAGCAGGGGCTGCAATGGCAGGTGTGAAACCGCCAAAGTTAATTGCAGTTTCGTTGTTAACAAGTATTTCTTCCAAACAATTGGCGTTTGATTTAAAAATTCCCCTAGAACTGCCAGAATATGCCTTAGAAATGGCATTGATGGCTCAACAGATGGGGTTAGATGGGGCTGTTTGTTCGCCCCAAGAGATAGCACAGTTGCGAGCCTCTTGTGGAGATGACTTTCTGCTAGTTTGTCCTGGGATACGCCCTCTTGGTGCTGATGTGGGCGATCAAAAGCGAGTGTTCACACCAGCGCAAGCACTGAAAGCTGGAGCAGATTACCTGGTTATTGGGCGTCCGATCACCGCAACTGGTTCGCCTGAGTTAGCCTGGAAGAAGATTTGTGAGGAGTTAGCAGAAATTAAATGAAGTCAGGAGTCAAGAAGATAAATTATGGCTTGTGGCTTATTGCTTCTGGCTTATGGCTTTTCATCTCAAACCCCGCTTCTTCCTCGTCCTCCTCGTTAAGAGTCTCAGACTGGGAACGCATCCAGGGAGGCTCTGCCTCCCCGCTCACAACCAAAAAATCCAAGGAAAATTTGAGGCGGAGCCTCAGAGTAGGCATTCCCAGTCTGAGACTCTTAACGAGGAAGAACCTCACTCCGCAAGCGGAGAGGGGAGCCGTAGGCGGGGTGAGGTCTGTTTGCTCAAATCAAAATATAGAAACATTAACGACTCAACTTTTGCGGGATTTACCTAGTTATGCCAATCGCGCTAGTCAACGTGCCCGCCCCCCCCTCAAAAGCCGGACACCTGACGTTTACAGTTATATGCTGGTGGCAGGAAGACCAGAGTTCGCACCCCTGCCCCTTAACCCTAGTGGATATAGCACAGATGCACTAAAAACTACTTCCGAGAAAGTTGAGCAAGTATTTTTTACTACTTTAGAACGGCAATACATACTAGGAAAAGCGGTTGACTTACAGCAATTCCACTGGCTATTTTTAACAAAAACAAAGAGTGGTTGGCGTATGGCGATGATGTTTTCCCAAATAGGTTACTATCCAGCTACAAAACCACCGACACCACCACGAGATAGCAGTAACGGTGATATTGCCCAAGGGATTAATGCCTGGTTGCGAGACTGTCAAGCAGGAAGCTTAAGTCGTGCAATTTCTCCGAACTGGGAAGATTAATTTTACCTTTACCCAAAAATACAGATTCTAGCACCCGACCTAAATTTCGGGAAACTCGGTTGTCACCTGAAAAAATCGGACGAGATCGCACCTCCTCACAGGAGCAAACATGAGTTTATGGGGATTCTCTTTTT
>CAZZXJ010000997.1:0-1632 GCA_964657905.1 uncultured Stigonema sp. | reverse complement strand
GATGTGCAGATCAGCGGGGATTCCTAGTTCGTAGGCTGTGGGCGTTACCGATTCAATCACTCCAGGAGGCTGGAGCATTTTGATCCTTATGCGATCGCCATATCTTTACGGTAAACTGTTTCCTTACGATACACACGCTTGACGCATTATCAAATAATGTCGTTCATATAATCAGCAAGTGTAATTATTGTTTACCATTAGAAATTCTCCAACTTATGAGTATCCTATCTAGCCAAAAACTCCGCCTCACAGTAAGTTTTGCGGCCGCCTTTCTTGTCGGTTTAGCCACTAGCTATCTACATACTCAGTCAAAAACTAAACAGCTAGCCCAACAACATCCGGACAAACAGAATTTATCTAAAACTCACCAGGAAAATTCTGCCCTACCTCAACCAACTGGTATGCTAGACACAAGTCTTCATAATGGTTTTATTGTTCAGCAAACATCTGATGATAATTATGCTGCGCCTCACACTTATTCACTTGGGCAAGAGTTGCTGCTAGCATCAACGCCCTATGCAGTCATTGATGAGTTGCAAAAATATAAATTTAGCGTTCAAGGCAGTCAGATTCTGACTCCAGAAAAACTGCCAACTACTCAGGTTAATTTCAATCAAGCAGACTTATTAACCGTTCTCGTCAATACTAGAAAATATTTCCAAGATTACTCTCATGAGGACCCAGATATTCTACGTACAGGACTGCTTGCTACTCAAGGAGTTACTGTACAAGATGTTCTCAAGACCTTGGATTTCATGATTAGTGTCCTAAAGGAGGATATTGCCAAAAATCAAGTCACTCGTTTACAAGACCCTAATTTTATTAACACCCATTTCCGGGTGATCAATTGGTCTGCCTATAACCGACAGAATGCTAGTCAAAAACAATTACGAATAACAAAATATGCTGTTTTTATTCATCCAGGTTCTCACACGAAAACCTCTACTTTTAATACAGCAATTTATAGCTTAAAAGACAACTCGAATACTGATAAATTCTACACTAAATACACAAAACAGGATGTTTTATCAGGTATTTATGAGCATGGTGGTAAAGAATTTGGTAAAGTTCAACCCATCGCTTATCTAACTCGAAATGGCTTAGAAGAAGCGCTAATGGAGGGAACAATACAGGTTAACTTTACCGATGGAGCAAAAGCGCTTTTTAATGTTGATAGAAACAATGAAATGTCTTATATTCGGGGAGTATCAGCAACAGCACAAAAGCGTTATTGGTATTTTAGAGAGGTTGATGCTATCAAAGGCTATGGATACAAGATAGATGCGAAAATTTCCATTGCTCCTAGAGTGACTTTTGCCGGAGATGTCCTGAATATTGGGTTAGGTAAGGTAATTGTTCTTGAGTATACTAAAGATGGAAGCAAACACTTACAGATGGGAGTCATCGCAGATACAGGCGGAGCATTTTTACCCAATCTTTATCAACTCGATTTTTTGGCAGGTATTTTTCAGGATAAAAAACATTTTGGGGAGTATATCAGTCAAATACCTGACTATGCCACAGCATATATTCTAGTGAAAAAGTGAAAAGATTTAACAAGAGGTTCTCTGCAACTAAGTAATATCATGTCCGCTTAATTACTTATAATAAAAGCACCCCACCCCTACCCCT
>CAZZXJ010000996.1:0-1638 GCA_964657905.1 uncultured Stigonema sp. | reverse complement strand
TAAACGAAAAATCAAGTCTTTCCAAAGCTGAAATGCATTTTTTTCCAAACATTTCGGTGAAGATGCCTAATCCTTATACCAGGGTTAACCTTGGCATTCTAATATACAAGCGATCGCCTGTTGTGGGCGAGTGCCACATCCAAATTAGTAGACATGAAAATCCCTCGTATTTTGTTATTCGTAACTTTAGGTTTGAGTTTACTTTTGTTGGCTATGCCCTTATCGGCGCAGGAGAACCAAACCACACCAGGAGTGGGCAATGTCCCTGCTACTAGCCAGAACCAAACCACACCGGGAGCGGGCAATACCGATGCCATTAACATCGCTCAAAATTCCCCCCTGGTACAGTCAGCCCAAAAGTTTCTGGTGCAACAAGCCAAGCAAATTCCAACTCCCAGTCTCAGAGACGCCACACTCGATGCGATTAACAACCGCAAAACCTGCATTACCCATAGATCTGGGGTAACTGATAGCCAAAAGCAGGCAATCTTACAGCAGTTGGTGCAGGCTGGCTTAGTAGATACAGCTGACGACAGTACCTTTCCAGGCGGGCTGATAGCTGGGGTTTTCCCGCCAGTGCTAGAGGATGGTAGTGCCTGTCCCCAACTTCCCCAACCATTTTTCTCAGCCCCCGGAAGCGGTAATAACAGTCACCACGCCTACCCAGGCGGACTTCCAGTGCATGAATCATTTAATAACCTCAGTGGTTTGAGCTTTGCCACTAACTATCGACTGATCTACGGTCAAAGTCGTCGCGATGGGCTACCAATTATCAACCCGAATTTTAACAACCGGAATTCAGACATCTACATCAGCGACGAACTACTCAGCACTGCTCCCATTTGGCATGACTGGGCTAAACCAATCGTCTTTCAGTGGAATGCTGACGGCACTGAGTTCAAGGAATTGAACTTCGGTGGTAACGGCAAAACTGACGATTTCATCAGTGGTAACCCAGGCGATTCCAGAACTGGTGGTCATCACATCATCAGTTTGGCAGAGACAATGAAACGCGGTTTGTCCCCTGAATTGGTGATTACTCAGGCTTCTGCCCACTCTGCTCCCACTCTGGGTAATGAGTACAAGGTGGTTAACTGGTTGCGTGCTGCCGCGATCTTGGCTCAAATTGACCCCGTAGCGCAAGGGTACTTGTTCGTGGATCAGCAAAACCATCTGCGTCTGCCTCCCGTGCGCAAGCTTGGCAGTCTCGATCTCACGGCGACTGATTCGTCACAAACTAACTTACTGGCTGAGTACGCCCTGCATAACCTCTCGGATGCCGACTTCGTCCTGACAATTCCGGCGATCACCATCGATCAGGAGCTTTTGAGTGCGATCGCTCCTCAGTTTGGCTACAATCCTAAAGATACAACAACCTACATCAACCGATTTCGCAACCCTGTGCTAAGTTACCTATCTGCCGAACGGTTGCTGATTATATATGGAAACAGTGGTCTCGATGGCGTGATTGCTGAAGTCAGCAAGCTAAGTCGCAAAAAGATTATCTAGGTGAAAATCCTCTAGAGACGTTAAATGTAACGTCTCTACATGGGGCAGATCCCAGAAGGTTCGGCGTTGTTGCTATCATATATAGCAATCCTATTTGAGATCTGAACAAGGAGGACAAGGGGGACAAGG
>CAZZXJ010000995.1:0-1639 GCA_964657905.1 uncultured Stigonema sp. | reverse complement strand
TATGGATGTTTTGCTAAATTACACGACGTATAAAACCTATTTCCGCCTGACGAAGGCAATTGAAGACGATCCGAAAATTCTGAAAAAGAAAGCCAGTCGTGCGATCGCCCGGTTTTTATCCCTACATCCCCACAATCTGGCGCAAAAAACCGAAGTTATTATTGAGCATTTCCGCCAATGTGTCATGCATAAAATTGGCGGAAAGGCTAAAGCAATGGTAGTAACACCTTCTCGACCCCATGTGATTCGTTACAAAGAAGAAATTGATAAATACTTACAAGAACTAGGTTATATAGATATCAAAGCATTAGTCGCTTTTACGGCTTTTACTGATAGAGAAACGGGTATTCAGTACAGCGAATCTGATATGAATGGCTTCGGCGAACGGGAGTTAACCGAAAAATTTGAAACTGACGAATATCAACTTTTAATCGTCGCGGATAAATACCAAACTGGTTTTGACCAACCATTATTACACAGCATGTATGTAGACAAAAAGCTTTCTGGAGTCAAAGCCGTGCAAACCCTATCTCGTTTAAATCGTACTTGTCCTGGAAAAGAAGACACATTTGTTTTAGATTTTGCCAACGTTGAGCAAGATATTATTAATGCCTTCCAGCCTTACTACGAACAAACAACACTAGCATCATGCGCAGAGCCAAATCGATTGTACGATTTAAAGAGCAGGTTAGATGACTATCAAATTATCTGGTCTACCGAAATAGATGCCTTTGCGAGAGTATTTTTTAAGTCCCAAGAAAAAGCAAGTAAGCGAGATCATAGTCAACTTCATTCCATTGTTGACCCGGCTGTTGAACGCTTTCAAAACTTAAGCGAAGAACAACAAGATGAGTTTAAAAATACTCTCGGTGTATTTATCCGATTATATGCATTCTTGGCACAAATTATGCCGTTTGTGGACGAAGAACTAGAGAAGTTCTACGCCTTTGCTCGTCTTTTCCAAACCAAGTTGCCAAAACGCAGCCAAAGCGAAGCCTTCAAACTGACTGATGAAGTAGCACTAGAGTACTATCGGTTGCAAAAAATCCGAGAAGGTCGGATCATCTTACAAAAAAATACACAATTACCTCTGCAACCTCTAACAGAAGCTGGCATACCTAGAGAGAAAGAAGAACAAGCAAAGCTATCAGAAATTATCGATATTCTCAATAGGCGATTTAGTACCGATTTTACCGAGGCAGACAAATACTTCTTTAACCAAATAGAGGAAGCATTAGTACAAGATCAGGCGTTATCCCAGCAAGCCAAGAGCAATTCAATTCAAAATTTCAAATATGGATTTGAAGATACGTTTTTGACAAAACTAATCGAGCGGATGGATTTGAATCAAGATATTTTTACAAAAATTATTGATGACAAGGAGTTTGGTGAGGTGGTAAGGGATTGGATGTTAAGGAAGGTGTATAACAGGTTGACGCAGTAGGTAAGTTGTTGCAGTTTTCCTTTACCGTTTTATTTGAGTTTTTTACTTGAAATGAAGTATATCGGGGAGAAGCAACTAAAATTGTAGTTGTTCAACCTTTTTATTTTGAATGAGACGAGATATAAAGTGCGAAGCTAGAAATCATCATGTGAGTCAACTTGTATGGATTGGTTTATGGGAATTGATGAATTATTA
>CAZZXJ010000994.1:0-1656 GCA_964657905.1 uncultured Stigonema sp. | reverse complement strand
GGGCATGGGGCATGGGGTGCAGCTTCTATACGACGTACTCGTTCCAGAATTTCCACTGATCCATCTGCGTAATACTACTCAGTTTGTAGCTTTAGCTATGTGATTAATATACCGGTATTATAAGTACCGATTCATTATTACTCTCCTAACTTTACACCTAGTAATTTTGCACAACTAGTAGCCTTTGATATAATTTCCGCTGATTCACTACCCAAAGTTGATCCCTTCTTTAACCCTCCTCCGACGATCATCTCGCCAACTTCGCTATTTTCAAGATGGAAAATAGAACGGATAGACACTAGGCTTTCAAGACGACCGGGAGTTCTCAGAAAAAAGCAACCACCGTAGTAACCACGAGTCCGACCTTCTAATTGTTGAATAGCAAACTGTACGTGGTCGTCATGTGTTCCTGTAGCCGGACTAGGTGTAAGATGCGCTAGAGTCGAAAGCATAGAGGTATGGCTCCGGTAAGGTTTTTCAAACACTGAGTGGAAGTGTGTGATTTCGTCAAATGCAACCAAGTCACAGTCCACTGTCAGTTCAAGTTTTCCCACTACGTCTTCTACAATGGAGCACAGAGCATTTCGGGCAGCTTGATGCTCATGCATTAAGCTACTTTTGTCGAAATTCTTGCCATTTTTGAAGGTTCCAGCAAGAATTTGAACTTGAAGTTTTGAATCAGCAATAGAAATAAAGCGCTCCGGTGTACAGCTGATGAGATCCCAGTTGTTACTCTTGATCAAAAATCCCTGAGGGAACATTTTGATGGAATAGAGCCAGGAATTAAGCAGGTCGCAATTTGCAGATACTGGAAAGCGTGCTGATACTACCAAATGGTCAATATCCAACCTTTGTCGAATTTCCAACCCTTGGGTCACGACTTGATTGACCTCTTTAAGTGTGTGCGAGTCAATCAGGAGATGATTTCTCCTTTCGTACTGAGACAAACCGCCATCCGTGACGTTATCGGCAAGGAATTCCTCCGTATTTCCTGCTTGCATGACGAACACAAGAGATTCTCCTCGAATCTGTTCCGAAATTAGAAATGAATCCGCTACCCAATCCAGTTTTTCGTCTAGAAGGGATCTGCACTCGGATCCTACAATACCTGAAGCGGTAAAACTGTGCTCTTCAAGCCACTTGTCTAGACATACCAACATTTCCCCCAGAGTCGAGGCAGTGCTTGAATAATTCCTCAACTCCTCAAGAGCGCCATGCGCTACTACCTTCAATTGACCATCAAGGTACACTACTTCAAGGGTTAACAATGGGGATACACATTGTACAGACTTTGTTTCAGTATGCCAAATCCACATTTTACAGCATCTTTAAAAGCTAACGATAATATGCCCTGCCTTCTCAAGGCATTGCGTTCACAGTCTATTTATTCTCTGAGTCAAAAATAGGTTACTCTATAAAATTAGGCTAAGTCGAGCCAACCACTACGAATCAAATAGGAGAAATAGGTATTCAGCAATTCAGCATTCACGGGAGGACACGCTATAGAACTACCGGCAAGTGCAGTCAGCGTTGCATCGCTACTAAGTTGGGGGTCTGTTGATTGCTGAGATTGCGTTGAGTTAGCCAGTTGTTCTTGATCTCATAAGTGCTTACGCAAAATTATTTATGTCCGCCGCGAGCGACTGGGTAATGTAG
>CAZZXJ010000993.1:0-1657 GCA_964657905.1 uncultured Stigonema sp. | reverse complement strand
AAACTCACTAATTTATAGTCGAGTGATTCTTGACTCATCTACTAATTACTAATGACCAATGACTCCTGACTCCTTTTATCTTAAGGAGCAAGGGCGTTACCGCGAAGTAGGCTACCGATGGTCTTGGCAGTAATTTTTAGCTGGGTGATGGGATTGGCTGGTACAACCGTCTTATACAGATAGCTATCAAAAGTTAGCCGTTGCACATCGTTGTCAGCACACATTTCCACAAAGGCTTCGCGGGTGGCGTCAGAACGATAAAACACGGTTTGGAGAATGTCCAGAACCTTATAGGTGAGTCCGTATTTCTTATCCCAGCGCTTTATGTACACCTTAAGGTCAGCTTCCGTAGGGATGCGGCTACCGCCGTTGGAGATTTCGACAATGGTTTCGGCACACATCCGCCCTGACCGAGCTGCAAAGTAAATACCCTCACCAGAGGATTTGGTAACATATCCAGCAGCATCACCCACTAAAGCTATGCGACCAACAACACGACGGGGACGGGGATGTTCGGGAATGGGGTGTGCTTCTACTTTGATAATTTTACCACCAGCTAGTTTTTTGGCAGCACGGGCACGGATACCAGCTTGCAGTTGTTTAATACTGGCTTTATTAACGTGCATTGTGCCAGTACCTACAGCTACGTGGTCGTATTTAGGAAAAACCCAAGCGTAGAAGTCGGTAGAAACGTCGTCACCGACGTACATTTCGGCGAGGTCGTTGTAATATGCCATTTTGTCTTGGGGTAGGCGAATACGCTCTTGGAAAGCGATCGCATAATTGTAATCTCCAGCATCCATTTCCTTGGCAATGCGGGAGTTAGCCCCATCAGCTCCGATAATGACATCAACTTTCAGCGTTTTGGCAATGCCCTGAGCGCCACCTTCTGTGTGATCTACGTAATGGATGGTATAAGGATCTGTATTGTTGGTGGGAATATCGAGTTTATGAACAGTGGCATTTATTAAATTTGCGCCTAATGTTGCTGCACGATCGCGTAGATAGCCATCCAGCACCTCGCGACGGCACATTCCAATATATTCTTCTTCTTTGTTTAGATTAATATCTACTTCACGATTCGAGGGCGAAATCATTTTCATCTTCCGCACTCGACGGTCAATAATATCCGCCGGCAGGTCAAACTCACTCACCATGCACAGGGGAATCGCACCGCCACAGGGTTTAGCATTGTCTAGCTTGCGCTCAAACAGGAAAGTCTCAATTCCAGCTTTCGCCAGCGTTTCAGCGGCAGATGAACCAGCTGGACCTGACCCAACAACAGCAACCCGTAGTGTCAAAGGTCTTCTCCCAATCTTCAAATTTACCCAAAGCATCGTATCACGGTCTTTTGGCTGAATCCGCACTCCACCTGCGATATTTGACACAAATGCAATATTCCTTAATATTTCTCTACGAATGGAGAATGGCTAATTGCTAATGGCAATGAACAATTAGCAATTAGCCATTGACAAATTTGTAAATTTGCTTTTGCTTAACTCTTAAGGAACACATTTTGGAACCCTTATCCTGCAAGACTTTCAAAAAATAGAGAAAAATGTGTTCCTTTCATATGTTGCTAGTGGCGATGTCTGACGACAAGCCGCTAGTTGGGGACTCACATCTTGCACCTGGCGACTGTAAGTCGCGGCTACAC
>CAZZXJ010000992.1:0-1660 GCA_964657905.1 uncultured Stigonema sp. | reverse complement strand
CCAATGTCCAATAACCAATAACCAATGACTACAGAAGAAGATATCCATAAAATCTTTATCACTCCTGAGTCCATGCATGCCGCTCACGCTTGCACCCTGGAACTAACAAATTTTATTAGCTACATCAAAAGCATCGATCCGCAACTTAAAAAGGCTGAAGCTTTGTTGGTAGCCGCGTCCATATTGAATCAGTTTCCAGATATTTTTGCTAGCAATCCAGAAATGCTCGCTGACCTAAAAACAACGTGCCAGATCGTTAAAGATCGACAGAAATAGGGACTAAGAAAACCAAAAAGCCACCAGTAGATTTAGCGATCGTGGTGGCTCCTTGAAACTAACTAATACGAATTATGCCAGAAAACTCACTTAAAATCAATCCGGCGTGGTCGGAATCACACGACGCATTCTGTTATCAACACCATATTCCACCCGCCGCAAAAATCCTTTGGCAATGGCTAATGAGGCAAGGGCAAATTGCCAGCGAGATCGAGCCAGATTTAGCAGAATTTAATGCCTGGGTAGCAAAGACCAGAGGTAAACCATACGGTCACAACTACGTCAAAAAGATGTTTGAAACACTGGTATCATGCCGTGTTTTGCAATTAATTAAACGCTTTAGTTGGAAGACATCAAGGATACTTTTGAGACCATTGTCATGGTTAAATCCACCCAAGAAGCGGCGAGAAAAAAACTTACAAAACCATAACTCTAGTTACAATTCACCCCCTTCAAATGATATCTCAGCCGAACAGGGTTTAAACAGCAGCAGCAATAGTCCTACTCCTACAACCGCCGAATTTGAGGAGTTAGAAAGGCAACACGAGATACTGACGGCTTGTGCTGAGTACCAAATATACTTTGACCCAAATAAACGAGCAACTAGACATCTGTTTGACTCTGATATTCAAGATGTCCGACTAGCCTTAAAGCATTTTGTTAAACGTGGTGGTCATCAAGAAATTCGTGATTCTCAAGCATGGCTGATTGGCTGTTTACGTGAGTGTTATTGGCAGGATAATACCCTTTCATTGTCTGGATTTATCGAAACTTTAAAATCTTGGTTCCCTAACAATCTCCCAAGGGATTACTAGGGAATAACTGCATAAAAACTGCTTCCACTCATGCAGAAGCAGCGACATTTAAACCATTTTGATTATGAAGCAACCTACACTATTTGATTTAGAAGCTTTCACGAAGTTTGAAAGCACTCCCGATCCTTATTGGGATGAAATCGAAACTGCCCACCAACAAGTAGAAGTCCGGTGGAATCCTGCTGATTTTGGGGAAGTCCCCCACAAAGTAGCTGATGACGGACAACTGACAATTTTTTACGATGACAGTCACGAGCCACCAGACCCAGATGATTTTCAAAACCTGAATGATTATCACCAAGCCTGGGCAGAGTGGCGGACACTTGTTGGTGGGCAAGTTACTACTAGCACTATTGACAACCCTGTAAAAACTCGTGTTGGTGGGCAAGTTACATTAATTACCAAAAAATCTGCCCACCAACACGATACCCATTGGCTAGAAAAGTACTGGGTAGAACGAAGTGGTAATAAATACTGGTACTATCGCTACTGCTGGCGCGAGGGCAGAAAAAAACATCGTGTCTACATTGGTTCGGTAGATAGTATTCTCGCCAGACGCAAAAAAGCAG
>CAZZXJ010000991.1:0-1662 GCA_964657905.1 uncultured Stigonema sp. | reverse complement strand
GGCGTCACCACATTCATCTGCCAATAGCGCTGCGGCGAAATAAATAGAGCAGATGAAGATGTAAGATCACCTTGCTCCCCAATATCTAACAACCTCTGGCAGTAAAATATGCCTATGCAATTAGAATTTGTTCCTGTAGAAGACTTTTACTTTGCCCTCACCCTAGGAGTTCGGACACTGGAAGAGGTCTACCAAGACGGTTTGATTGAACAAGTGCGATCTCGACTGTTAGTAGAATGCGGTCAACCTTCTACCGTCGCTCCTGGCAAACAGAATACTTTTAATTACGTATTCCGGGTGCAAGGCGTAGACAACAGTCCTGCATCAAAGCTCTTAGTTTCAGTTTCCGATTGGCAAGACAAACTACGCCTAAGTAGCGATTATGGCTGGACTCTTGATTCTGAGCGCAAGCCTATTCGGACGATACTTTTTAGCCAGCGATCGCAGTTCACCCAACAATTGCGATCGCACTTACAACAATGGCTACAACTACCCATTTAGCTAGGCAATCATAAAAAATTAAAAACATTTTTAATTTTTAATTTTTAATTCCTCTTGCTTGTAGATTAGTTGGTAGTTTGTGCGGCTAGCATTTGCTTGAGCTTTTCCAGTTCATTAGCCCACCGTGGATCTGGACGAATAGCATCGGAGTCAGTCGGGGTGCTACTTTCACGAGCCGGACCCCGACGAGACTTCTTAGCGCTTTTCTCACGACGGTTGCTTTCTTTTATTGGACCCGCTTTGGCGGGGCTTGGGACATTATTCACGGTTTGGGGAGCTTGCTCCTCATTCTCCTCACTCTTTGTACGAGGTAATGCTTTCTCTATCTTAATGGGAGAGTCTTTGAACGTCAGACCATTGTACTTTTCAATAACTTGATCTGCTTGTTCATCACTGTTTACCGTGATAAAACCGAAGCCACGGCATTTGCCTGTTTTGCGGTCTTTAATGAGTTTAGTCGTAACGGCATCGCCTTCTTCTGCAAAGACTGCTTGCAGTTCTTGACGATCTATTTCTTCTTTCGGCAAATTACCTATATATAGGCGGACTGACATGAACTATACCTCCAAATTTTTACGAACACGATCAGGCAAAAAACACTAATTTGGCTTTAGCTATTGATAAATGTTACTTACCAAAATTGCCACAAACCAATTTTTATACTCCAAACTGTCAACCTTTACAATACAGTTTTTTACCAGGATCAAGCTTGTTTAATACAAAAGCGTACACAACGCCAATAACACCTTTATCTAAGAATTTTGAATTCTATAACTACCCTGCTAACCCCAGGAAAAGTATTTAATACCCTTTTGGCGAAGAATTCAATACCATTCCTTACATTATCATGGTATTTTCTACGTAGCTAGTTCAGGGCACACATTTCCAGCAGTTGTATGATTGCATCGTAGCATAAAATACATTCTTTCTAAAGTTTAACCCATAGGAAACAAAAACCAGCCTTGGGCTGGTAGATTTACTGCTGCGTTGAGAGGATCGAAGGGGCAGAATTGGTGTAAGCAACCGATACTTTTAACCACGCTATGATGCCAATTTATGCTGAATCGTAGGCGTTCATCCTAAATAATGTAACAGATTATTTGGAGTTGTGCAACTTTTATTTATATTTTGTCATTGGGCATGGGGCATAGGGCATAGGGC
>CAZZXJ010000990.1:0-1671 GCA_964657905.1 uncultured Stigonema sp. | reverse complement strand
TACAGAATACCCAACTGAATTCTGACGAAGTAGCGGATGTATTCTTTTTTGTTAATTCATTAAGGGACAGAGCAACTAATTTTAATTATGAAAAAGAAAAAAAGCGAAGCATCTTTACTACAAGCCCCTGCACTTATTATTTTTTCATTAATGAATTAATTCGCAAGTACCCTGAATATTATGACCGTCTGAATAGTTACAATTAAGTTTGTAGTTGCGCTGTCTTCGCATCTTCTCAAGAGCGCGCTACTCCCTTGCCGCCCAAAGAATATCTATTAATGAACCGCAGAGGCAAAGGAGTTCGCCCCTACGTTGTAGGTGTACTTCATCCGCTTGAAATCCGCTATATATATACATAGACGCTTGTTTTAACTGATCGCGCTTCGCAGTCTACTCAAAAACTTTCGCCGCAGATGATCCAAAGCGCTACACGAACTCAAGTGACGAACCAAAGACCGACTTCGCCCTGCACCAAAGCGATACTCAACACTTTCCACTTCCCCATTTGGTCCAGCTAAACCAATGTAGACTAAACCCACTGGCTTAGTCTCCGTACCACCCGTAGGTCCTGCAACGCCAGTGATACTCAATGCCCAACTCGTTCCCAGGCGCGTTTTGACGCCGACTGCCATTTGCTCTGCTACAGTAGCACTGACTGCGCCAAACTTTGTTAAGTCTTCTGGATTCACCCCCAAAAGCCCAACTTTTACAGAGTTGTCATACGAAATGACCCCACCCCAGAAGTATTCTGAACTCCCTGAAATCTCTGTCAACATCTGCCCTAGTCCGCCGCCTGTACAAGATTCTGCTACTGACAGTGTTTCCCCTGACGCCCGCAACAACTGACCTATTACTGAGGCTAAGGTGTCATCATCGGCACCGTAATAATCTAATCCAGCAATTTCTGTCAGCTGTTTCTCTATAGGCGTAATCAGATCCTTTGCTTGTGATTCGGAAGTAGCTTGAGCAGATATTCGTAATTTTACTTCCCCCTTACTGGCATAAGGTGCTACCGTCGGATTGGGTAAGTTGAGATAGGAAGCGACCTTCTCCGCCAAAGCAGATTCCGCAATACCCCAAAACTTCAACATCCGACTGTAAATAATTTCTTTGCCCCAACCTTGACTTTTAAGATATGGTACAGCGGTTTCAAGCCACATCCGATGCATTTCACTTGGCACACCAGGAAAAGTGAAAATCGTTAACCTTGGACGGGGTTGCCAGATAATACCAGGTGCTGTTCCTGTAGAATTGGGTAAAATTTCTGCACCTTGAGGTATCAAAGCTTGCTTGCGGTTACTAGGGGTCATAAATCGACCGCGTAGGGCATACTTCCGGGCAATATCCTCGATAATCTCTGGATGTTCTACTAAGGAGACACCAAAAAAGTCGGCGATAGTTTCACATGTGAGATCATCTGGTGTCGGACCAAGACCTCCAGTGAAAATAAGAATTTGCGCTCTTTGACTAGCAATTTCTATAACCTGCTTTAGCCGAATTGGGTTATCTCCTACCACAGTTTGATAGTAGTGAGGAATACCTAATTGGGCTAACTGCTGTGCTAAATATTGCGCATTGCTATTGAGTATATCTCCTAATAACAGTTCGGTACCAACACAAATAATTTCTGCACTCATTTTGTAAATAGGGCATGGGGCATGGGGCATGGGG
>CAZZXJ010000989.1:0-1674 GCA_964657905.1 uncultured Stigonema sp. | reverse complement strand
TATAGTTTCTCAATGCAGCCGATGGTGTAACTCGTCCCAGAGGAGTGCTATCAAAATCAGCATCAAAGCTAACCAAACGCAACTCTCGACGTTCAGCTAAAACATACTGATAAGCATCATCAAAGTCTAATTTCAAATTCTGAGCAACTTCCGGTAGAACATCCAATTCATCCAAATTTAGCCTCACTAAACGCAAACCAGCTTGTACATCTTGTAGAAACAAACGAAATGTTTCAGACAGATGGCGGCGAACTAGAATGATGCCAATTGAATAAAGGCTAAAATCACTAATATAAAGACTATCAGCAGGTGCATTTAAGAGAAATTCCCTCGATTCTTCAGCCCGTTGTTGCTCCAAAAATACCTCTAAGAACACATTAGTATCTACTAGAAACACCTAATCTCCCCAAGACTCTAAAACTTCACGTTGTAAATCTTGAGCAGAAAGGTTTTTATAGTCCCGCAATGCTCCCGCCCATTTTAAATGTAAGGGTTTCGTTGAGGCGCGGTGTTTATTAAGCAAAAACTCAGCGAAGTCTGTGACTTGCTGTTGTAAATCTGGTGGCAAATCGTTCCAAACTTCTTGTATAGGTTTAATGCTATTCATATATTGCACATATAACAATCTCTCTGATCATAGCATCTACAGGTTATATAGCAGTCCTAAATCATTCATGAACAATAGACATCTCCAAAATAGAATGTAGAGACGCGAAATTTCGCGTCTCTACAATGTAAACTGGTACTGCTTATCCCCAATTAACTGACATCTTGCACCTTCTCAATAAGATCTGGTGGGCACTGCCCACCCTACCTAATAATAAGCTTTTTGGGTTTTTATTTTCGCAACAAGATAGTGGTGCAAGATCTGAGTTAACATCCAAATCTCTAGCGAGTCCACATCTGGTAAAGGCTGAATGTTCGAGACTTGGGTTTTCATAATTTTCTGATGTCACCGATTCCTATCTGCGCTAGCCTTTATACTGGCAATTCCCAATCCTCAAAGCGTAAGTCTCTAACACGGCTGAACTCACGGGTATTGTGAGTGACCAGAATTAAATTGTTCACAATTGCGATCGCTGCTATTTGAAGGTCATTAGGACCAATCGGCGTTCCCAAAAACTCTAGATGCGCTCGGATACGTCCGTAAACTTCTGCTACAATCCCATCAAATGGCAAACTGACAAACTCGCTGAAAAACTCTCGATACAATGCCAAGTTACTTTCAAAGCGAACACTTTTATAAGCACCATAATAGAGTTCAGCTTTTACAATATCGCACAGTACTATATCTTGCCGTGGTACCCTAGCTAATCTATCAACAATAGGTGAACTCCGACCTGTAATATATTGGATGCATGTATTAGTATCTAGCAGGTAAATCACAGAAGTTCCCAGAGGCGCTGTTCATATTCTCCTTGTTCGCCCCGTGTTAGCGGTTCTCCTTCCCACTTTCCTGCTGTTCTCTCAAAAAAACCAGGACTCCAGCCTAATTCTTCTGGCGTTTTGGTAACTGCATTTTGAACTGCTGCCTCCAGGATAGACTTTAACTCAGCTTGTAGCGATCGCCCATGAAGCTTCGCAAGTACCTCCAGCTTCTGGAGTAGTACAGAATCTAAATCTTCGATCAAAACTTCAGCCATCGCTCTTAACCTCCTTGACAATTTATTACAA
>CAZZXJ010000988.1:0-1685 GCA_964657905.1 uncultured Stigonema sp. | reverse complement strand
ATGCCAGCGACGCACTGGTGTGATAGACGAATTAGAAGCAGACTATCTTCTGGGGCTAAGATCTTTTCAAGTTCCCAGCGTAATTTTTCCCGCGATCGCATACTCAGCCAACAGCGAAAAATCGAGTATTGTGTTCTTTCGCCGTATCCTTGGAGTAAATTATAAGCCTTGCGCCAGCGCTTGGGATCGCGAATGTCGTAGCAAACCAAGTAGCAATTTTTTACTTCAGCCATAGCTACACCTCATCGCAGCACCAAATGACCAAATAAACCACCCTCACCAGACCATTCTTTTTCCAATAGCCGAACTTCCAACTCAAACAAACGGCGATAGGTAAGAGAATAACCTGTGGCTGGATGTTTCCAAGTCTCTTGTTTACGACGTTCATACAGTTCAACGAACTTGCGCCGACCAACTTCGCTTAACCAAACCTGTTCCCCCCGAAGTTCAAAATCTGCCTTGGTATCCCACTGACCCCGATTCACTGAACCCATCACGGTCATATCTACCAAAGGCACTCGGAAGATTTCCAGCAGATCCAGTGCTAGGGGTGCAGCTTGCGATCGCGGCTGATGGTAAAATCCTAATGCAGGTTCCAGTCCCACTGTCAAGATGGCGTTCATGACATCTTTAAGTAGCAAAGCATACCCAAAGCTGATCAGACAGTTAAATCGGTCTTTGGGTGGGCGACGATTTCTGCCTGCAAAGTGCAGTTCCGCTGACACCTCTGGTGAAATCAAACACGGTAGCGCACTAAAATACAGCGCCGCCAGATTCCCCTCCAGTCCTAACAGAGATTCCAAAGATTTTGCTTGGGGAACTTGTTTGAGGATAATTTTCATTTGGGCGATCGCTTTCTGTAGCTTCTCAGACACTTCAGCTTTACTCCTAGTCCCTCGCATCAAGAACTTGCGCTGTCCCTGACCGCGACAAACCACCAGTTTACGCGCCAACTCTAGGCAAATATCAGAATTGCTGAGAGCCGAATACTGACGAATACGGCGTTGAATACTACCCTGTCGAGTGTCAAAACTACCGAGATACCGTCCCCCACCGGAAATAAAATGCACCCCGATTTTTTGCTCAGCACAAAAGTGCAGCGCTTGGGTGGAGATTTGCGAAAAACTGTGCAATACCAACTGTCCCACTTGACGCGCCGGAACGGTTTCTACAGGTTGATTGCGACGGGCGATTTTAATTTGTTCTCCGGTTCTACCGACAGATGTTCCTGGTTCCAAAACGTGAATGACTTGCCTTTCATCATCTTCGGGAAATAGCCGAATTGGTTGCCATTCCCGGTCGTGTGCCAGTCGCGCTTCTTCTGGCAAACACACGGGAGCGAGGGAACAACGGGCGCACAATCGTTCGTTGTCGGTGACTGGTGGTCGGTGGGTAGATTGTCTGAGTGTGCGTGCTTGTTGAATTGCTTCTCGAACGATCGCACGTCCTGAATCTTCTAGGGGTACGTGAACCAGTACGTTATCAGCATGGTAGCGGATGCGACCTTCTTTCACCGTGATTCCTTGGACATATTCTAGTAGACAGGCGTAGGCGAGGACTTGGAGGCGATCGCTCTCCCATGCTTGAGGTTGATTGTTCTCATCTCGATAGCAGCGACCGCGTTTGTGCTCGTAGGGAATTGTTTGCCCGTCACGGGTGCGGAGGGCATCAAGCCGACCGCGTAA
>CAZZXJ010000987.1:0-1694 GCA_964657905.1 uncultured Stigonema sp. | reverse complement strand
AAAAATTAAAAATTAAAAATTTTTTAATTTTTAATGAGTGCATTTTTAATTCTTGTACTCCCTCATCTTCGTGATCTGATAAAGGAATCACTCATCTCTAACAACGGCTTTCCCTTTACCAGGAATCAAGCCGCGCCTTCCTGGCATTTGAGAAAGTAGTAGGAAGCGACGTAGGTTCTGTAACTGTTCGGTATCTCCTAGCAGTTCCAGTTGTTCCAAGGCGGACTTAAACGTTAAGTCAGAACGGTAGAGAATGCGAAAGGCTTTTTTGAGGATTTGCAAGTCGGTTGAAGCCAGACCAGATCTTTTGAGTCCCACAAGGTTCAGGGTTCGGATCCGTGATGGATTTCCCTCAACCATCATAAATGGTGGCACATCGCGCTCAACACGAGTCATACCCCCCACATATGCCAAGCCACCAATATGTACAAATTGATGGATACCAAGAACTCCACTAATTCCTGCTCGTGACTCAATATGGACATGACCTGCGATCGCGACGGAATTAGAGATAATCACTGAGTCTTCGATCACACAGTTATGACCCACGTGGACATAAGCCATCAGCAGGTTTCCATTGCCAATCACCGTTGCTTCACCAGCACCAGTAGCGCTGTTAATAGTGACATACTCACGAATGCGGTTATTGTCACCAATTCTGACCCCACTGGGTTCGCCACTGTACTTTAGATCTTGAGGTTCTGTGCCGATAGCAGCTCCTGCAAAAATCTGATTTCGCGCCCCAATTTCGGTAAGTCCGTCCAATACAACATGAGGACCAATTACAGTTTCAGGACCTACTTTCACATGCCTTCCAATCACAGCATAGGCACCAACTTGCACTGTATGGTGAAGTTCCGCATTCGGATGAATTACAGCAGTTGGATGAATAAGTGTCTTCAAGGGTGCATCTCCAGAAGAGTTAGCGTGCTGATTGTTTTAGTATTTATTAGCCGAAAGTTTCGGTTTAGCTTTCTTATGTGTGAGGGCGGCGAAAATCGAGAATTTACACTATGCTGTTGTGGCTTGTTTCTTTTACTGGTATCCTTTTTCAGGGCTTCAGTAAAGGCACTTAACGTGCCCTTACCACTCAGCAAATTTTTATTTTGCCAGGGAAAACATCAGTTCGCCTTCCGCAGCGAGTTGACCGTCAACTTCGGCACGACCGTGCATCTTACCGAAACGACGTTGTTTCACCCACAACAGTTCCAAGGTCATGATCAATTGATCTCCTGGTACAACTTCGCGGCGAAAGCGGGTTTTATCGATCCCAGCAAATAGGAACAGTCCGCCTTCAAATTCTGGCAATTGAGTCAGGACGACTCCGCCGACTTGTGCCATTGCCTCTACAATTAGTACTCCCGGCATAATCGGACGCCCTGGGAAATGCCCTTGAAAATGGGGTTCGTTGAATGTGACGTTTTTAACGCCAACAGCTCGTTTATGAGGCACATATTCAATAATCCTGTCTACAAGCGCAAAGGGGTAGCGGTGGGGTAGCAGTTTCTGAATTTCCTCTACTGAGAGAATAACTTTCTTGTCCGATTTGTCAGTGGTGGCATTATCTGGCTGACTTTGGGTAGATTCTGGTGCAGGAACATTGATGGTATTAACTTCTTGGAGGGTTGACATTAACTTTTTGTGAATTTTGGATTTTAGATTTTGGATTAGGGGTTGTTAGTTGTTGGTTGTTG
>CAZZXJ010000986.1:0-1701 GCA_964657905.1 uncultured Stigonema sp. | reverse complement strand
ATAAGGCTTTTAATCTTTTGTAGATGGTCAGCTTATTTCCGCCGACCTGTACTAGCTTTCATGTGGTTTGAGGTAGCCATAAAAGTTAATACTGTATTCAGTAATTCGCACTCCTGTTTGTTCCTCAACCAGACGGATTACGTCGTCTGGCAGTTGCACATGAACATCTAGAATTTGTTTTGTATCCAGACAGTTGACATGACTGTGAGCATCGCTGATGTTGCCATATAAACGCCCGTCACAGTGTTCAATACACTCAATGATACCCTGACTGGATAAAGCTTCTAAATTTTGATAGACAGAAGTATGACCGATCGCTTTACCTTGCTGGTTCAAGCGATCATAAATTTCTCTGGCGGAAAGGTGTTCGTGTGCTTGCCAAAGTAGTTCCAGAATAAAGCGACGCTGACGACTAACGCGCATACCCAGCATTTGACAACGCTCAAGCGCATCTTCCAGGGAACGAATTGGTTTTATAGATACTGCTTGTTTTTGCATATTTAAGTTTTTTAACTTTTGGGCTAATTTTCCCTTTTGAATGTTTGTTATTTTATATACCCAAAGATTTTGCACACCGCACTTTTTCCTCTACCTGTGTTTTTTCTTTTGATTGCTGCGGAAATCACAGGCTGATGCGAGAAATTTTTATCTTGCTTGACGGTTGCTTTGCCTCAGCCTAATCTAAAACAAACTCATTACAACTTTAGCTTAAAATAGCTGTTATCGTCCACTTTAGGGTTTAGGCTTTATAGATGCGATCGCCTGCTGACTGCACAAGAAAAACTTGGGCAATATTCAGCAATCTTCAAAATTTGGAAATTCCGCCCAATTTTTGACTGCTCGTGTTATAATTGAAGGATTTAAGTCTCTTTGATGGTGCTATCCCTACTCTGAAAGATCAGAGGATTGTGAGAAGTGGAGACGTGTAGGCGAGGTGCCCAAAACTATGTTTTGGTCACAAATAAGCATAGACTACTCATATCACGCCCGAAGATTACCTATTAACGAGAACCGCCAAGTATCAATGGCCGAAAGCTGCTACTCTGGATTCTCGATCTTACTGTTGAGCAGAATCCGCTGCTTCCTTCAATGACAATCACGATCGCACTTAATACTGATAACATCAACAATTTGGATATCTCCCCTGCTGCAACAGTGATTGAAGAACTGCTGCAATCTGGGGCAGTTGCATCCCATGAGCAGCAGTTACGCTTTGATATCAACTATATTTTGGACGAGAACGACCCACGGGAACTCTCAGAGATTCCAGAAGTGAGGTTGTGGTTTGTCCGTCTGGACACTCGCTATCCCTGGTTGCCATTTTTACTAGATTGGAAAGCTGGGGAATTTGTCCGTTATGCCGCTATGCTCGTACCCCACCAGTTTAGTATCAAAGAAGGAATTCAGTACAATCCTGAAGCCTTAGAAATCTTTTTAATGCACAAACTGTTTGTTTTAAGCGATTGGTTACAACAAAAAGCTATCCCCAGTAGATCCCGCCTGCAGTCGATGGCTCAATTGTTAGGTTATGAGTTAGATGATGCTCTGTTTGAGATGTTTTGAATTAGTTAGTAGTACGGGCGAACGGTGAGACAGCCCTGTTCGCGCAGCGTCTCCCCTTGGGAGAAGGAGGGTTTCCCGAAGCTGGGGACTGCGTTAGCGTAAGCGTTGCGATCTTCCGGTACTCCGGCGTCAGCGGTA
>CAZZXJ010000985.1:0-1703 GCA_964657905.1 uncultured Stigonema sp. | reverse complement strand
CCTGACTCCTGACTCCTGACTCCTTTTTTAGTTGGGTGTACTTCATTCATACGAGAACTGCTATAGAAAATGATTCAAGAACAGGCAATCAAAATTAAAAGAGGCTTTGTGGATAGGTCATGGGGTCAAGTGCATTACCGGACGGCAGGCAATGGTCCAGCACTGGTACTCACCCACAAAACTTACTTTTCTTCTCGTAGTTTTATGAGAGTTATGCCACTATTAGCTCCTGATTTTCGGGTAATTGTGCTGGATACTCCCGGTCAAGGCGAGTCAGAAAATCCACCCACTCAGTGGACTATTCCTCAGTATGCTACAGATTTATTTGAGGTACTGGACACACTTAAAGTTGAAGATTTTTACCTAGTGGGCAACAGCACCGGAGCTGCAATTGCTTGCGAAGCAGCAGTTATTTGTTCAAGTAGAATTAAAAAGCTGGTACTTTTTGGAATGCCTCGTTGGAAAGACGAAGCAGCACGTCAAGATTTACGCCAATCACCATTCTTTTATGGACCACCAGAGGTAAAAGAGGATGGCAGCCACTACAGCGCCAATTGGCAACGGATAAAATCACTATGTGTTGGTGAACCCCCTGAATGTTTTGAAATCTATTTCCAAGAAGTGATGTCTCGGCAATCGCGCACCTATGAGGGGATAGAAGCAGTCTTGAGGTACGATGAAGCCAGCCGTTTACCACTCATCTCAGTGCCGACTTTACTAATGTGGGCAATGGAAGACACCATGTTCACGCCTTTTATTGAGGACACTGCCCGACTTGTTCCGCATTCTACCACCAAGGTTCTACACGGCAGCCCCCTAATGTATCTGCGCGATCCCAAACCTTACGCCGAAACCTTGCTAAAATACCTGAAATCTTAGTTCACAAATTCCCCACAAATGTATAATTTTTTTGTTCACAATATATGTCTATAAATTTAAAAGAGCAAAACTGGCAGAATTTTACCCTTCACCATCTGCGGAATTGGCACGGGATCTGGACAAGATATTCTCCACAAGGAGAGGTTACAGAATCGTTTAAGAGTCAAAGAAGCTTTCATAGCAATCCAGAAAAGACTGAAATTGTTCAGACGAATCGCTACAAGTATGATGATGGCAGAACAGAGGAAAAAAGTTGGGAATTCAATGAACTCTCGAATAGCTTATCTGATGGACTCTTTCATCCAGAAAATCAGTCAATGAGGGGAGTTTTCTTTAGTTCCGGTCATGCGGCTTGGGAGACAAAAAAGTTAAAAACAGGCTCGTATTTTGCAGTAGAGTTATTTTTTATCCACAACCAATTACGACATAGTGTGGGCATTGTTTATGATCAGCACGGTAGTCTGTTCCGAACAGCCAATATTCGCGAAGATGCCGATGGCTTTCCTAGTCAATACTGGTCAACTGAACTCAATCAATTGCCTGAACGAAATTTGAACGGCTTGTACCAGGGAAGCGCTGTCACAATAACTCCAGATTTAAAGATTTCTGCGCCTGTACCTACTCAGCTACACTTCCCCTCAGAAGGAGATAAAACCTTCTTTTTGCCTGACGGGGTTTCTGTGAGTTGTCCAGATAAAGTGAGTGTTGGCACTTCCTTCACTATTGCAGCGAATTGGTTGCTTGAGCCTTCGACCATACAACAACTGCTGATCGGTTATAACGAATCTGGAGATTTTTCAGCGCTGACACTGGAACTACTACAC
>CAZZXJ010000984.1:0-1707 GCA_964657905.1 uncultured Stigonema sp. | reverse complement strand
ACAACTTCAAATTAATTATCTGTGTACATTTTGTATTTTTACTGTATATATTAACTCTTAATGTCTTCTTTAGGGGAGAGGCAAAAATATCGGACTACCCTAAAGATAAAAGGAACTGCAAGAGTTAGCCAAGAAAATTTATGACAGAACAAAGCTTTGGTGTGATTGGTTTGGCCGTTATGGGTGAAAACCTGGCTCTAAATGTCGAGCGCAATGGCTTCCCAATCGCAGTTTACAACCGCTCGCGTGATAAAACAGATGCTTTCATGACGGAGCGTGCCCAGGGAAGAAACGTCAAAGCCGCTTATACCCTGGAAGAATTTGTCGCTTCCCTGGAACGTCCCCGCAAAATCTTGATTATGGTCAAAGCAGGCGGTCCAGTGGATGTGGTGATTAACCAGCTCACACCCATGCTGAATGAGGGCGACATCATTATTGACGGCGGCAACTCTTGGTTTGAAGATACGGATCGGCGTACCCGCGAATTAGAACCAAAGGGTTTTCGCTTTATTGGTATGGGGGTTAGTGGCGGTGAAGAAGGAGCACTGAATGGTCCATCACTGATGCCAGGAGGTACAAAAAGCTCTTACGAGTATTTGTCGCCAATTTTCACGAAAATTGCTGCCCAAGTTGATGATGGTCCTTGCGTGACCTATATTGGTCCTGGTGGTGCAGGTCACTACGTCAAAATGGTACACAACGGCATTGAGTACGGCGATATGCAGCTGATTGCAGAGGCATACGACTTGCTGAGAACCGCCGTCGGACTTGACCATAATCAGCTACATGAGGTTTTTGCTGAATGGAACACTACCGACGAACTCAATTCGTTTTTGATTGAGATTACAGAAAAGATTTTTCCCTACATTGACCCAGACACAAATCTACCCTTGGTGGATTTGATTGTTGACGCGGCGGGGCAAAAGGGAACCGGACGCTGGACGGTACAGACTGCGTTGGAGTTGGGAGTTTCTATTCCGACAATCATAGCGGCGGTGAATGCCCGGATTATCTCTTCGTTCAAAAAAGAACGGGTAGCTGCATCCAAGATCCTCACAGGTCCAACTGGCAAGTATGACGGAGATAGCAAAGCTTTTATCAACAAGGTGCGGGATGCCCTCTATTGCTCGAAAATCTGTTCTTACGCTCAGGGAATGGCGCTGTTAGCTACGGCGTCGCATACGTATAATTTTGGACTGGATCTGGGTGAAATGGCGCGGATTTGGAAGGGTGGCTGTATTATTCGTGCTGGATTTTTGAATAAGATTAAGAAGGCTTTTAGTGAAAATCCAGCGCTGCCTAACCTTCTATTGGCTCCTGAATTTAAGCAGACGATTCTCGACAGGCAAACAGCTTGGCGGGAGGTGTTGGCAACAGCAGCAACACTGGGAATTCCAGTGCCAGCATTTAGTGCGTCTTTGGATTATTTTGATAGCTATCGACGCGATCGCTTGCCTCAAAACCTGACCCAAGCTCAACGCGACTACTTCGGTGCCCATACTTATGAGCGCCTGGATAAGCCTGGAGTGTTCCACACTGAATGGACGCCAATTGCTGAGGCATCCACGCAAACTTCGACGCCGGAACGGCTGCAAGCTCAACTACCAACGACACCTCAAAGTAAGTAATGTTTAGAGGGTTTTAGTTGTAAATTTTGAGGGTGGCTCTGAGTTTCAGAGTCACTTTCTTATGAATTATGAATTATGA
>CAZZXJ010000983.1:0-1711 GCA_964657905.1 uncultured Stigonema sp. | reverse complement strand
TGAACAAGGTCTACACATCAGTTGAACTGTTCCCCTTGTTCTCCAATCGATTAATGCGACGCTCTCGCCCCGAATACAATAATTTTGTGCAGTGGCTAAATATCCCTGAGGGCAAAGACGATCCAATTGCAATCCTTGCTCGTAGCGGTGGGCGAAAGGCAACGGATCATTTTGAGGTCTTCCCCTGCCCAGAAGCAGATGAGAATGGATTATATCATATCCACTTCTTTGCTCATGGACTACGACACCTTCCCCCTTGTGGAATTGAACGGATTAATCAATTGCAAACGTGCGAACTTTTGTATTTAGCTAACGAATTTCAAAATCCCTATGACCCTCATGCATTGCTCCTATGCACTCAGGATCACCATATCGTAGGTTATTGCCCTCGCTATATTATAGCTGACGTTTTTAAACTCAAGAACGAAAATCCAGAAGTACAAGTACACGTTGAGCGCGTCAACCCAGTACCAGCACCCCTCCAATTGCGTTTGTTGTGCAATATGACCGCACAATGGCATGAAGAGTTTCGTCCATTTTCCAGTCGGGAGTATCAGCCGATTGTTGAGGCAAAAGGTAGGGAAGATTTTCTTCCCGCTTCTTTGCCGTACTGATATCCCAGGTTCAGTTAAAATTGGAATTAGCAAAAGCGAGCTGTGACCAAATAATTATTAATTCGTAATTCGTAATTAAAGAGGGTACAAAGAACACGCTCACATGATGGTTAGTGGTCTACAATCAGTGTACCGGGTAAAGCCCTTACTGATTGTAATTACGAATTAGGAATTATCAATTACGAATTACTTTGACCTATGGCTTCACCATTTCCAGGAATGAACCCTTATCTAGAGCATCCCCAATTGTGGCCAGAGGTACATAATCGCTTGATTATCGCGATCGCCAATGCCATAGAGTCTAATCTTAGTCGTAAATATCGAGTTGCGATTGAAAAAAGAACCTATACTAGCCTGCCAGAAGATTCAATTCTAGTAGGGATTCCTGACATATCTGTCATATCTAAAAAATCAAGCAGCAGCCAGACATCATCAACAATAACTATACCTGATAGCGGCGAATATTTAACTGTGACATTACCGACGCCACAAGAAGTCAGGGAAAGTTATTTAGAAATTAGAGATGTATCAACCGGGTACGTGGTAACAGCAATTGAAGTTCTCTCCCCTACCAATAAACGTCCGGGAAAAGGACGAGAGGCTTATGAAAATAAGCGAATGGAAGTTTTAAGCAGTTCTACTAATTTAGTAGAGATTGATTTACTGCGGAGTGGAACACCTATGCCTATTCTCAACAAAACCCCACAGACAGATTATCGCATCTTAGTTGCTCTAGGAAATCGCCGTCCGTTAGCTCAGTTATATACTTTTAGTTTACAGCAGAAAATACCGTCATTTATGCTACCTTTACAGCCTGGGGATACAGAGCTTTTAGTAGATTTGCAGAGTTTGTTAATTCAAGTGTACGACCAGGCAAGATATGATTTAGCGATCGACTACACCCTTGAACCTGAACCACTTCTCAACCCAAAAGATAGAGCTTGGGCAGATGCACTTTTACAAGAGAAAGGACTGCGGATGTAGCTTCACCGTCCGTCAAGAACCACAAGTCGGCTCTAAAACTGACCTTGGGAACACACCTAGCCTATTAACTACATTTGTCGCCTCTAAGGCTAAAGTTATTGGTGTCTGAAAAT
>CAZZXJ010000982.1:0-1719 GCA_964657905.1 uncultured Stigonema sp. | reverse complement strand
ATATTTTTTTATATATGAGCGCACAGATGTCCATTATAAAATAAATATTACCCCGAAAACGTCGAGTTTGTCAACTCCCACACGCAACTGCTACAAGCAACGTTATAAATTAGTAATATCCGTAACATTTGACTGATTCAGGCTTGGTTTTTAAAGCAAAGGTTGAAAGATGTTTACTTCATCATCAGAAACTCCTATTATTGCCACGATTGTGCTGGTCGCTTCTGGGATCTTGGGTTGGGGCTTTTATCGCGCCAGACCTTTTGGCAAACTGGGAATCCTAGCCTGGTTACAGTCAGTGGTATTGATGACTCCCTGGCTGCTGTTTTTTGGCTTGTTTGCAGCAGGGATTTACATCAACTTAGTGGGTATACTCTTCTTGTTGGTGGCTTCTGCTGGGTTTTACATACTGCTAGGAAGAGAGTTGCGGGAGCTAGGGCAAGATGCCATACTCAAGCAACGGGCAACCGAAAGGCTTGCTGCTGAATCTGCACACCAAGCAAGTCCCACCAAAAATTCTCACGGTTCAGAAGAACCCACACAGCTGAAACTTGAGGCACTACCGATTCCTGAAGAGGACTTGATCGCCATCAAAGGTATTTTCGGAATCGATACGTTTTTTGCTACAGAAACAATTGCCTACCAGGAAGGAGCCATTTTCAAAGGCAATATGCGGGGAGAACCCGAGGCTGTTCACAATCGTCTAACTGCGAGTTTGCAAGAACGGTTGGGTAATAAATATAGCCTATTTCTAGTAGAAAATCCGGACGGAAGACCGGTGATTATCGTCTTGCCTAGTCGTAATGACCCGCGTCCAATGACATTACCCCAAAAAGTCTTTGCGGGTATCCTGCTGGTAGCAACCTTTGCTACCAGTCTGGAAACTGCGGGGGTACTGCTGAATTTTGATTTCTTTACAAATCCAGAGCGTTTCCAAGAAGTTTTACCGATCAGTCTTGGTGTCTTGGCGGTTTTGGTAGCTCACGAAATCGGTCATTGGTTGCTCGCTCGTCGTCACCAAGTCCGCCTCAGTTGGCCTTTCTTTCTCCCCGCCGTGCAAATCGCCTCCTTTGGTGCAATTACCCGCTTTGAGTCTCTTTTGCCTAACCGTAAGGTATTATTTGATATCGCTTTGGCAGGACCTGCCGCTGGGGGGATTGTTTCTTTGTTAATGCTGGTGACTGGGTTGCTACTTTCCCACAGTGGATCAGCTTGGGGTTTTAACCACTCGATATTTCAATTGTCAAGTGAGTTTTTCCAAGGCTCGATTTTGGTGGGAACTTTGGCACGGGTTGTTCTAGGTTCGGCTTTACACTCTTCCGTAGTAAACGTGCATCCGTTGGTAGTGATTGGTTGGCTAGGGTTAGTGATCACAGCCTTAAACTTGATGCCAGCAGGACAACTAGATGGAGGTCGCATTGTTCAAGCAATTTATGGACGCAAAACAGCAGGACAAACAACGTTAGCAACGTTAATTGTCCTGGGGTTAGTATCTCTGGCTAATCCTCTGGCTATGTACTGGGCGGTCGTGATTCTATTTTTACAACGGGATCTAGAACGCCCCAGCTTAAATGAAATCAGTGAACCAGATGATGCACGCGCCGCTTTGGGTCTTTTAGCTTTGTTCTTAATGATTGTCACTCTCCTACCACTGACTCCCGGTTTGGCTGGACGGTTGGGGATTGGGGGGTAGGAGTCAGGACAAGGAGGACAAGGAGG
>CAZZXJ010000981.1:0-1723 GCA_964657905.1 uncultured Stigonema sp. | reverse complement strand
GTCAGGAGGCTTCTGAATTCTGGCTCCTGGCTCCTGACTCCCCTCTGATAGTACTGATTTTTCAAAAGTATCCGTGTTCAGACAAAAAAGTAGGTGTTATTTCATATTCGCTGGCGTCCGCGTCTGTTGTGAGTAATTTGTTGCCAGAGTGAAGGAATTTTTCCACGTATTTGCCGAGAATATCCCCTTCTAAATTCACCCAACTGCCAGAACTCAAATAGTGGAGATTGGTCTCGGCATAGGTGAGGGGAATGACGGCTACTTTAAACTGCATTGTTTCTGGCTGATATTCAGCTACTGTGAGGCTGATGCCATTCACAGCAATGCTGCCTTTAGGGACAATGTAACGAGCGATCGCCCCGGTAGCAGTAAACGTCATTTCCCAAGAAGTTGAGGCAGCCCCGTGCGGGGGTTCCCCCCGTTGAGGGGACTGCCGTGCGGTTTGCTCCACCGAAAGCATTTTCCCTATGCCATCCACATGTCCCATCACAAAATGACCACCCACTTTGCTGCCTACACGTAGCGACGCTTCTAGGTTCACATACCTCTGTCCTGTTTGCTCTTGTCCCAAAGTCGTGCGACGTAGAGTTTCAGGTGAAGCAGTGGCAATAAATCCATCTTTTAAAACGGATTCTACCGTCAGGCAGACACCATCTACTGCAACACTATCACCAATAGCAAGATCCCGCATGATGACATCAGATGAGTCGGTTACACACGTAACTTGCCAATAGTCCCCTCCTATGGATCTTGTGGTTCCTAACGCTTGGATTAATCCTGTAAACACGGCTTTTTAACATAACTAACTCTATTTATTGCTTAATTTTGGCAAAAATAAACTAGTAATTCTGACAATAATGGATTCAAATTGAGTATAATTTTTGACAATTAATAAATAAAAATATTAACACAATTGCATCTGTCACAAGGCATACTTGAATATGTAGATTATTGTCGAACCTAAGCAATTTAACTTTCTCTGGTGTTCACATCCATTTGGGAGTTTAATAGAAGCAATTATATAGAATAGAGACTTATGTTTATCCTTGTCCCAGTCTTGCCAAAACAAGGGTATGATTTGTTACATACTCCGTCGCGCTCAAAGTTGTAGAGGCTTAGCCAATGATTGAAATGAAAGTCGCTGGCATAGCATTAGATGCTATAACCCGCAGCCCAATTGTACTGTTGAAAGATGCTTCAGAACGCCGTGCTTTGCCAATTTATATCGGTCAGGAACAGGCTAGGGCAATAATGGGTGCACTGGAGAATCAGAAACCTCCCAGACCCTTAACCCACGACCTGATGGTGAATATTCTAGAGGCATGGAATATGACTCTGGAGCGCGTTATTATTCATTCGCTACAAAAGGACACATTTTATGCAGCTTTGATTGTCAAGCAAGGGGATGTCAAAAAAGAAATTGACGCTCGTCCCAGCGATGCGATCGCTGTTGCCCTCCGTACAAATGCCCCCATTTGGGTAATGGAAGAAGTAATCGCTGATGCTTCCATCCCCGTAGATCGGGATGCTGATGAAGCTGAACAGCAAGCCTTCCGTGAATTTGTCTCTGATCTCCGACCAGAGGATTTGATCAAGCGCTTTGGCAGTGGCGAAAGCTAGCAGATTGAGGATTGTTAGTTGTTAGTTGATAGTTGTTAATGAGTCAGCGCTGCTGGAGGGTTTCCCTCCGTAGGCGACTGCGTTAGCGTTAGCGTTAGCGTTA
>CAZZXJ010000980.1:0-1731 GCA_964657905.1 uncultured Stigonema sp. | reverse complement strand
GTAATCTACACTTCCGGTTCAACAGGCAGACCAAAGGGAGTGGCTATGAGTCACCGTCCCTTATCTAATCTAATTATTTGGCAACTGGAAAGCTCAAGACTGCCAAAAGGAGCAAAAACTCTGCAATTTGCTCCTGTCAGTTTCGATGTTTCCTTTCAAGAAATTTTCTCTACTTGGTGTTCAGGCGGAACGCTGGTTTTAATAACAGAGCAAGTGCGCGTCGATGCTTTCTTTTTGTTGCGTTTTCTTGCAGATCAAGAAATCAACCGACTCTTCCTTCCCTTTGTAGCCCTTCAACAGTTGGCTGAGATAGCGGATGCTCAGGGAGCCGTTGTCCCGACGCTGCGTGAGATTATCACCGCTGGCGAACAGTTGAAAATAACCAGACCGATTGCCAGTTGGTTTACAAAGCTACAAAATTGCACTCTACACAATCACTATGGGCCATCCGAATGCCATCTAGTTGTAGCTTTCACTCTCACTGGTTCGCCTTCGGATTGGCCTGCGCTTCCTCCGATTGGTCGCCCGATTGCTAACACACAGATCTATCTGCTGGATTCCCAGATGCAGCAAGTCAGCGAAGGCGTTCTTGGGGAACTGTACATTGGTGGCATTGCTATGGCACGGGGCTACCTTAACCGACCCGGTTTAACGCAAGAGCGATTTATTCCCAACCCGTTTAGCGACTCATCACAAGCACGTTTGTATAAAACTGGTGACCTAGCCCGTTACAATCGTGATGGTAACATTGAGTTTCTCGGTCGGAGCGACGACCAGGTAAAGATACGTGGCTTTCGCATCGAGTTGGGAGAAATTGAGGTGGCGATCGCTGCATATCCAGCAGTTCGACAAGCTGTAGTTTTGGCAAGGGAGGATGTACCCGGTGACAAACGCCTGGTAGCCTACATTGTACCAAATTCCCAAGACAGTCCTCAAAAGGAACATAGCGAACAGGCACAAGGGCAAGCCGAACAGGTATTGCAACAGCAAAACTTAATCGCTCATCTGGTGCCGCAGCTACGGAGTTATCTGAAAGCACGTCTGCCTGATTACATGGTTCCCAGCGCTTTTGTGGTGCTAGAGGCTTTCCCCGTAACCCCCACCGGGAAGGTGGATCGCCGCGCTTTGCCAGCCCCAGCAAGATCCAGACCTGAGCTATCAACAGATCTTGTCTTGCCCCAATCGGATGCCGAAAAACTCATTGCTAAAGTTTGGCAGGAAGTGCTGCAAGTAAATGTGGTAGGAATTCATGACCACTTTTTTGAGTTAGGCGGTCATTCTTTGCTCCTCCAGCAGGTTCGTAACCAATTAGTCGAAAGCTTGGAAACCGACCTATCAATTGTAGCGCTGTTTCAATATCCCACTATTGGTACTTTAGCTCAACACTTAAATAAAACTAACTCACAAGCCTCTAGTGTTAAGCACCAGCAAAGCGGTCAACTTGACCATCAGTCTTCAATACAGCTTGAAAGGCAGTTAAGGCAAAACCATCGCCATAAGAGAAAACTATGACTATCGATATTAGAGAATCAGATATTGCCATTATCGGTGTATCGGGTCGCTTTCCAGGAGCGATGAATATTGATGCGTTTTGGCAGAACCTGCAAGATGGAGTGGAATCAATTTCCTTTTTTTCTGATGAAGAATTGGAGCAAACTGACCCGACTTTGGTTTCTAAGCCTAACTATGTAAAAGCAGGCGCTGTTTTGCCGAAGATCGAAGAGTTTGACG
>CAZZXJ010000979.1:0-1732 GCA_964657905.1 uncultured Stigonema sp. | reverse complement strand
GACAAATAACAAATGACAAATGACCAATGACAGTTCAAGTAATAACAGTTGGCTTTTCATGCCCGGTAAAGTGATGAATCTGGGCGATCTCATCGCTTAAGGTAATCAAAGTTGCAAGTGCTTGTTGCGGATCCTGATCATGCTTTGCTGGATCTGGCTCGTAGCTTTCGAGGTAGAGTCTCAAGGTAGCACCTTGGGTACCCGTACCAGAAAGTCGAAACACTATGCGGGAGCCATCAGTAAAGCCAATGCGAATTCCCTGCTTCTGACTGACGCTGCCATCAATCGGGTCAGTGTAACTGAAGTCATCGCTGTATTCGACTTGGTACTGACCGAACTGCTTTCCTTTCAAAGTCGGTATTAAGGAGTGGAGATTTGCCATCAGGTTGTTTGCTCGCTCTGTCTCCACTTCTTCATAGTCATGACGAGAGTAGTAATTGCGTCCATAGGTCTTCCAGTGTTCCTGCACAATCTGCTCGACAGATTGCTGTCGCACAGCTATTATATTCAGCCAGAACAAAACTGCCCATAGCCCATCTTTTTCGCGTATATGATTAGAACCGGTACCAAAGCTTTCTTCGCCACAAAGAGTTGCTCTGCCTGCATCTAAGAGGTTACCGAAGAACTTCCAGCCAGTCGGAGTTTCATAGCAGTCAATGCCAATGTTCGCCGCAACCCGATCCACCGCTTGACTGGTAGGCATTGATCGCGCTACTCCTGCCAAACCGGAACTATAGCCAGGTACAATATTGGCGTTTGCGGCGATCACTGCTAGGCTATCGCTAGGGGTAACGAAAAATCTCCGACCCAGAATCATGTTGCGATCGCCATCTCCATCAGAAGCCGCCCCAAAATCCGGTGGCTGTTCACCGTAGAGGATGTCAACGAGTTCGTGGGCATAGACTAGATTTGGATCGGGATGCCCTCCACCGAAATCCTCTAGAGGCACACCGTTAATCACAGTTCCTGCTGGTGCACCCAACCGCTGCTCAAATATGGCATGGGCATAGGGTCCAGTTACCGCATGTAAGGAATCCATGCACATGCGAAATGAACCGGAAGTGAGGAGTTGATGAATGCGATCAAAATCAAACAGCGATTCCATTAACTGAGCATAGTCTGTCACGGAATCAATAACTTCAACAGTCATCGAACCGACCTGAGATCTGTTCAGTTGGTCTAAATTCACATCAGCCGCATCAAGTATCTGGTAGGCTGCGATCGTTTTAGTGCGGGCATAAATTGCCTCTGTCACCTTTTCAGGTGCAGGTCCCCCATTACTGATGTTGTATTTAATACCAAAATCACCTTCCGGACCACCTTGATTATGGCTGGCAGAAAGGATAATGCCGCCAAAGGCTTGGTTCTTGCGAATGACACAGGAGGCTGCTGGAGTCGATAAGATGCCGCCTCGACCCACCAGCACCTTACCAAATCCATTAGCGGCTGCCATTTTTAAGATAGTCTGGATTGCCTGACGATTGTAGTAACGACCGTCACCACCAACAACTAAGGTCTGTCCCTGATAGCCCTCCAAACTATCAAAGATAGACTGGACAAAGTTTTCCAGGTAATGAAGCTTCTGAAAGACTGTTACCCGCTTGCGAAGTCCGGAGGTGCCGGGCTTTTGGTCGGTAAAAGGTTGTGTGGATACGGTTTTTATGTTCATAAAGATATTTAGAAACGCAAGTTCCTGCCTCTGTCAAGCTCAAATACGAACCATTACCATACA
>CAZZXJ010000978.1:0-1738 GCA_964657905.1 uncultured Stigonema sp. | reverse complement strand
GACAAATGACTAATGACTCTGGTAACTGTTAATCGTCTGACCCTTCAATGAATCTCGTTAAACGATCTAGGGTATGTGTAAGTTGAGTGAGTCTTTGCAGTGAATTATCTTGAGTTTCAGCAAGACACTGTACTGCATCACACAATGCTAATATTTGATAGCCCTGCTGTTGTACCTGTTTTCCCTGTTCTTCGACTTGGTTACTAAGACTATCGACTCTTTCAGCGAGACGTTCTATTGTCTCAGTGGTAGCAAGTACTGCTTCCCCAATTTGCTCAACAATCGATTCCAAGCGACTAATTTTAACCTCGACTCCTGCTGCTACAATCATTTCTTTAGTACCTCAATTTTGATATAGCATTACAGTAAATTTGCGGATTATTCCTGAATAAGTAAATACCAGCAGTAGCACTCTTCCAGTCACTGCCATTTCCATGATCTGTGCTTGTGATTTTCTTCAGAACCTCAGTGTAAATACTACGTTATAATAGTTGCATGAGTGCAATAGACTCCTCCTTAAAGTCTGGATCAGCAAGCGGAAACGCCACCCCTATAAATCCAAGGGTAGCGCAATAAGCCGGAGTATCTGGAGGATTCGGAAGATCCGAACAGCTTTGGTGTTTTCACCAAATAATAAAGCCATCGTCCCCTAGTTGTAAAGAGCGCGAGTACCATCACTGACTTGTGCTAAGAGCATTCTGCTAGCCGTTCCATCCTACCCATTGATTTGCTAATCAAAACAATTTTTTGAGAATGTGTTTTGCCTGCTATTTGTATGCCTTAGATATTAGTTTAACTTTGCAACATATGCACTCAATTGGTAGCAAATCCTCACACAATTGCTTTTAACTATCATATTCACAGCTATTTTTCATCTTTCATAAGATATATTAAGCTCGCTTTATCTCAAATTTATAAAAAATCCTGATCCCCAGGAATGTTGATGAAGATTCAGTGAAACTACCGTTTAACTACACTGCCTTTAAGAAAGCTAAGTATATAGTCGAATTAAAGTTAAGTAATTATACGTTTTTAGCTCAACACTCGGCTTCACAATGTACCAAATACCATTCACAACCGTTGTTGAAGGTCCAACTTCTAACTCTTGGGAATTACAATTTAACCTTCATCCTTCGGTAAATTCTAAGTTTAAACGTTTTTTGGACATTATAGGTAGCTTGATAGGGCTGTTGATACTAACGATTATGTTTGTGCCAATAGCGATCGCTATCAAAATTGATAGCCCAGGTCCAATTTTCTTTATACAAGAACGCTATGGAGCCCAAGGACGTCCATTTCGTATCCGTAAATTCCGATCAATGGTTTCTAATGCCGAAAAATTAAAATCTTTAGTAAGTAACGAGGCTAACGGACTAATCTTTAAAAATAAAAATGACTTCAGAGTGACAAGCATAGGGCGCTTTTTGCGCAGCACCAGCTTAGATGAACTACCACAGTTTTGGAACGTCCTGGTAGGCGAGATGAGTCTGGTGGGAACACGTCCACCGACTTATGATGAAGTTAAGCACTACACTCAGCGTCACTGGCAACGTTTAAATGTCAAACCTGGTCTAACTGGTGAATGGCAAGTTAACGGTCGTTCTAAAGTGAGCGATTTTGAACAAGTAGTCGATTTAGACTTGCAATATCAAAAGAAATGGTATCCAATGTATGACGTGTTAGTGATTTTGAAAACATTCCTCATCATTGTTCTTCGAGTTGGAGCTTTCTAATTTTG
>CAZZXJ010000977.1:0-1752 GCA_964657905.1 uncultured Stigonema sp. | reverse complement strand
ATCCTGGGGTTTTTTCTGATTTTACCGGTTTTTCTACCAGATTACGGCTGGAAACAGGGAATATGGTTTTCAGTTTTTTATAGTATTAATTCTTGGGCTAATACTGGTTTTAGCTTATTTAAGGATGGGTTGATTAGGTATCAGTCATCTGTGTTACTAAATATAGCAATTGCTTTTCTGATTATTTTTGGTGGTATTGGTTATCAAGTCATATCTGAGATGTCTCTATGGGTGCGCGATCGTCTCATTAGGAAACCAGACAAAAATATATTTTCTCTTCAGCTTAAAGTTGTCACTAGCACAACACTTGTACTTTTAATTTTTGGAACTTTTACTTTTTACGTCACAGAGTTTAAAAATCCGGAAACAATTGGTCATTTGAGTTTATCAGAAAAACTGATGGCAGCAGGATTTTTATCTGTTTCTACTAGAACAGGAGGCTTTAATACTATTGATATTGCTAAACTGAATACTGCTTCGTTATTTATTGCGATCGCACTCATGTTCATTGGTGCAAGTCCCGGTAGTGTGGGTGGTGGTATTAAAACGACGACACTCAGAATTCTCACCAGTTGTACCACAGCGATTTTACAAGGTAAAGAGGAAGTTTTGATGTACCAGCGTCAAATACCAACATCTTTAATTTTAAAAGCTGTTGGTGTGGCAGTTGGTTCACTGGGAGTAGTCATCTTGGCTACGACTTTAATTGCGTTCACTGATTTAGAGTTGAATTTTCTGCAAATCCTGTTTGAGGTTGTATCAGCTTTTGCTACTGTTGGTCTTTCGACTGGGATCACGGCGATTTTATCTGTACCTGCTAAGATTATATTAGTTGTAACTATGTACATTGGAAGAGTAGGCGTTTTACTTTTTATGTCTGCTGTTATAGGAAATTCTCCTCCTAGCGTACTTGAATATCCAGAGGAAAATTTGTTATTAGGGTAAGCATTAACTGATTCAATTAAAGGCAAAAAGTGTGAATTTGTTCTCTTTAAACTTTTTTCGCAGTTTGCCGCGAGATAATAAAGAGTTTGCAGTTATCGGTTTGGGACGCTTTGGACGAGCGGTATGTTCAACACTCCATAATTTAGGATATGAAGTTTTGGGGATTGACATTGATAAAAAACGAGTTTCCCAAATTTTGAATGAACAGCTAGCTACCCATGCTCTGCAACTAGATTCTACCGAACCAGCAGCGCTAAAACAAGCCGGGGTTTTTGAGTTTGAAACAGTTATTGTTGCTATTGGTAATTATTTACAAGAAAGCATTATCACAACTTTGAATTTAAAGGAAGCAGGTGTTCATTATGTTGTCGCTAAAGCTTCCTCAGAAATTCATAGTAAGTTATTGCAGCGAGTCGGGGCAGACTATGTTGTCTATCCAGAACATGAGGCAGGTTGTGTTCTGGCGCGATCGCTCACCCAACCCGCCATCATCGACAGATTTGATTTAGACCCTGAGCACAGTATTGCCAAATTAATTTTGCCTGATGAATTTCATGGCAAAACTATCGCCGAACTGCAACTTATGAACCGCTATGGTTTGAATTTGTTGGCTGTCAGCCAGGATGGCAAATTGCAAATTAATCCTGATCCCACTTTGTGTCTTGAGCAGGGTTCAGCAATTGTCGTGATTGGCTGCAATAAAGATATTAGTCGTTTGCCGATTTAGAAGAGTTATTTTCCTGAAATTGGCACATCCCACTTTTGGCTGACCTAAGAAGACAATTGGTGGGTGTTGAAGAAGAAGTC
>CAZZXJ010000976.1:0-1761 GCA_964657905.1 uncultured Stigonema sp. | reverse complement strand
CCACCGTTGTTGCGATTCGCTCAAACTGGGGATGGCATTAGTGAGACTGGGTGGAGTTTCATAGGGTTGTCCAGTAAGTAGGGGACGGACGCTAGATTTTTGCTGGTTGACTTGGTGGGCGACGGTGATAATGATATTGCTAGCATCGGTGAGAATCACATTGCTGTATTTGCCCATGAGTTCAACGTACAGGTGATATAGGGCGCTTTCTCCTGGACGATGGGCAAATTGCAAATCAACTGCACGTTCCCAAGGGGCGATCGCTTCAATATTCACCAGCGCCAAACCATTCAACTGGTGTAGTAGTTGTTGGCTAAAGGTAAAGGTGTCTGGTGTTCTCGGTGGTGGATCGCCAATGCAAATTCGACATACTTGGGGATGCCAAGAAATATCTAGCCAACTCCGCTGTTTCATGGTGCGTAGTGCTATGGCAATGGTATGGCGATCGCGCTGATAGACCTGTTCTAGGCGAGATGGTAGCAGGAGAGCGCGGATTTCGCTACAAGCTGCTGTGAGAGTAGTAAAGTCAAATGTTTGCACACAAGTAGCCGTTGCCCTTCAAGCTTCGATAGTCAGTATACTTCCATCTTCTCTGATCCAGACGGAATAAAGCAAAAAAGCAGTCAAAGCCCTCCAGGCGAGGTGTAGGTCATGGGACATCCTTACCCCCTTTACACCCCAATTGCTGTCATCTGACCAAATTCTTTGTTGCAAATGCCTAAGCCTTTTGGCTTGCTGCTTGCTTTCGTCGAGTACAACCTACACCTGCAATTCCAGTCAATAATATTGCGCCAAGTGTACCTGGCTCAGGGACTTGTTTGGCTGTTTGAAAATTACCTACTTTAATTTGATAGGCAAGATTAGAGCGCGTGGGTTGTGTACCCGTCCAGTTGAGCGATGCTTTACCTGTGATTTCAAAAGGAGCCGATATATCACTAATTTGGATATAGTCTGTATCAGCGCCACTGCTTGTGCCTGAAGAAGACAGATTGCCAATTGTAAATTTACTGTCAGTTTTGGTGAGGTCAGAGAAAACAAGGTCACTTAGGTTCGCAGTGCTGTTGTCAGTGGCAAAAGTGCGCAATAAAATGTCATTTACAGGACCATTAAAAGCTGTGGTACTGAGCTTCTGATCGCCCACCGTGTAATTAACGGCGCTTCCTGTGTAATCCAGGGTAAAATCCACGGGAACACCGTTTCCCCAAACAAACTGCCCTGATGTAACAGGTTCACCAGGCAAATTAGGACTTCTATCATCTCTGTTAATACCTAATTCCCGCTCGGCGTCATTTAAACTATTATTACCAATACGACCTTCAGCAACAAATAATTCTTTAAAATCGCCCTGATCCTGTAGCTTATTAAAATCTGTATCAGTGAAACCTGTTCTATCAACTAGAGTAAAGGCTTTAGCCGAGTTAGGTGCTAGAAATAAACCCACCGTAGTTAATGCTAAAACAATCAGTGATTTGCGATTTTTGATGGACTTTTTTCTAAAAATCATTGTCTTTCCTCACTTAAAAAATCAACTAGTGCTCTTAGTCAGGAGGAGCCAGCGCTGCTGGAGGGTCAGCCTGACTCAGGCGACTGGCATTCAGCAGAGAATAATACATAGACACTTGTTTTCGCCTGTTTCTAACTGTCTGGTTATTTCTGTCGCGCTGTACTAGACACATTTTCCAATCTGCTATACTTAAGTAGATTTGAGTAATATCATGTCCGCTTAATTACTTATAATAAAAGCACCCCACCCCTACCCCT
>CAZZXJ010000975.1:0-1797 GCA_964657905.1 uncultured Stigonema sp. | reverse complement strand
AAGAATATTTTTGTGGACGTTTCAGCTTGAAAACGCGCTCTAATTACTGGCAACTTCTACCGTATATCCGACCCCAATGGCAAACCGTTGTCAAGGGGTTTGTTGGCATTTTGGGATATGTGCTGGCGACATTAACGCTGATCAATTTTGCAGGTAAATTGGCGATTCCCTTTGGACGGGGTGATGTAGTCGCGATCGCCCAACTCGCCGGAATCTTAGCAGGAGTATTTCTTGTTAGAGGCTTTTTTCAGTCTGTGCAAGATATATACATGGCATCAGCCGCCCTCAGAGTAGCTTTTAATCTCCGTAAGCAGGTCTACACCCATCTCCAAAGGCTAAATCTCAGCTATTTTGAAACAGCAAAAGCAGGTGATTTATCTTACCGCCTCACAGAAGATATCGACCGTGTTGGCGAAGTGGTGCACAAACTCTTTCACGACTTTATCCCCTGCGTTTTGCAGTTGCTGGCAATTCCCATATACATGATTTGCCTGAATTGGCAACTAACTCTAGCCACAGTAATCGTTGCGCCGTTGATGGGTATTTTAATTGGCTGGTTTGGTGAACGGTTACGCCAGTTCTCTCGTCGCAGTCAAAATCGGGTCTCGGATTTGTCAGCAATAGTCACGGAAGTTTTTAGTGGTATCCGACTGGTACAGGCATTTGCGGCAGAAAATTACGAAATTGCCAGGTTTAGCCGTGAGGCAGAACGCACATTGAGCGCGAAATACTTAGCTGAACGACTCAAAGCAATTCAGATTCCCGTCATCGGATTTCTGGAAGCGGTGGGTGCTTTGTCGCTGCTGTTGGTTGGTGCATGGCAAATTTCCCAACGCAACTTGACGGTGGTAGAGTTTTTCAGCTACCTTGCGGCGGCAGGGTTGTTGATTGATCCCGTCGGTCACGTTAGTAGCAACTACAACGAGTTTAAACAGGGTGAGGCTTCTGTTGACCGCGTTTTTGAATTGTTAGCAATTCAACCGACAGTGGTAGAAAACACTCACGCCATCGCCCTACCGCCAGTTTATGGCAAAGTAGAATATCGCCATGTGTCCTTTGCTTACAAACCTGGTGAACCAGTATTAAAAGATATTAGTTTGTTGGCGTTACCAGGAGAGGCGATCGCCCTTGTCGGTGCTTCCGGTGCTGGAAAAACCACTTTCGTGAATCTCCTACCGCGCTTTTACGACCCCGAAGCTGGTCAAATCTTCATTGACGGTGTGGATATCCAGGAGGTAACGCTTCACAGTCTGCGGCGACAAATTGGCATTGTTCCCCAAGAAACCACCATGTTTTCCGGAACAATTGCTCAAAATATCGCTTTTGGACAAGACTCCTTTGACATGGAAGCTGTCGAAAAAGCTGCGAAAATTGCTAACGCTCATCAGTTTATTATGAAACTGGCGGATGGTTATCACACTTGGGTAGGTGAGCGCGGGGTGAATTTATCTGGTGGACAGCGACAAAGAATTGCGATCGCTCGTGCTGTTCTCCTCGACCCCAAAATTTTAATTCTTGATGAGGCGACTTCGGCACTAGATTCAGAGTCGGAAGCGCTGGTGCAGGAAGCCCTAGAAAGGCTGATGCTGGACAGGACTGTGTTTATTATTGCTCATCGTCTCAGTACAGTCAGGCGTTGCGATCGCATTTTAGTTTTGGAAAAGGGGCAGATTGTGGAATCGGGAACTCATCAAGAATTGCTAGCGCTTGACTGTCGTTATGCAGGGTTTTACGCCCAGCAGTTTAGCAATTAGAGCTTTCTGCGAATGTGCCCAGCTAGCACAGCAGAAATAACTA
>CAZZXJ010000974.1:0-1808 GCA_964657905.1 uncultured Stigonema sp. | reverse complement strand
GGTAACTATTCACATACCCCCCAGTTGGCGGTTGCCAACTGGAGAAGGCAGAAGAAAAAAATTAACCTATTTTATGGCGTCGGACAAAATCCAGCAATGATACAAATAAAACTCAACAGGTATTAGGTATTGGTGTGTTAAAAATTCCCTTTCTCGCTTGAGCAAGAAGAGTGGCTATATAATTCCAAGGGTCAACTTTTCTTAAACGGCAAGTTTCAATTACACTTAAAACAGAGCAATAAGCTAGGCTACCCTCAGTGGTTCGAGTGCCATAGCTAATACGTCGCGCAATTACTGCATGTCGTAGCGCGCGTTCAGCTTCGTTATTAGTTGGAGGAAGTTGTGGATTGTATACAAAAGCAACCACGGCATCCCAGTCTTTGAGAATTTCCCAAGCCAGAGCCTTTAATTTGGGATGTTCTGCCGCCGTTGCAAGTCGGCAAACACGATATAAGCGACCAGGGTTTGAGTCATTATCAGTGTTATCCTCCTGCAAAGCAAGCTCAATAATTAGTTCTCTGAGTTCTTCTAGGAGCCATTGACCCAAGTCGGCAGCTTCTTTATCTACTAATTCTGTCAGAGCAATTGCTTTACGAATCAAGTGCGCGAGACAATGTTGGCGTTTTTGATGCGTAACATAGACGCCATAACCATCAGTTACTAGCCACCCTAAAAATGCATCACTAATTAAATGTAATAATTCTTCTTTCCTGCGGCTACCAATATGGTAGACGGCTATGTTTGTTGTAATCGCTACCCACAACCAACAGAATTTTCCTTTCTCATACCAAGGAGTTTCATCAATATGGATTACAGATGCTTGTTGTAATTCTTCTATCAACATCTCAACTACAGGAACACAAGCTATTCCAACTTCACGAATACAACGGTCGATAGTACCAATGCTTAAAGACACACCCATCCAATCATTCAGTAGCTCCCTAATTTTTTGGCGGGACATTCGGTAACGCACTGAAAGGCTAGAGATAAACGTAGCTAACATTGGCCCAACTAAGGTATATTCCTTAAGTTGTAAGTCTTTACATCTTCCTTCAACTGCCGATACATAACCGACGCCCGGTATTTCTTTTGTGTGATGTCCACACTCGCAGGTCACTTCGTAATAATGATGAAGCGTACAGGTTACTTGGATACAACTATCTGCTTTCTCTAGTTCTAATACGTGATAACCCATGTAAGGCTTACTTTTCAGCGCCACTGGGAGTAAACTGTTGCACGCTGCACAGGTTTCTGGGTAGTGGGGTATGGTTTGAGTCGGAACCAAGGGTGTTGCTCGCCAAAAACCCTTAGCTCCTGGTTGCTTTCCCGGCTTCTTTACTCCGAATCCTTTTGACTTCAACTCCTTTACGACATTTTTCTCTTCATGCTTAGAGTCCAAAGTTTGATCATTTTCTACAGTCGGACTATCTTTCAAGCTTTCAGAAGAAGTTGCTGCACCTGGGAGGTAAAAGCTATCGGATGATGGTGGTAAAGAGCTATTACTGGAGTTTTGCTCTAATTTCTCTAATTGCTCAACTGCCAACTGATGAAGATTACTGGCTACTTCAACTAACTTCTCTTTCTCAAGAGAGTCGAAGTAATCTTTGTTCATCTGTGCCAGGTCATCTTTGCTCAGTCTATTCATGCGCCTAATACTACACCCGATATTTTTTACATTACCAGATGAGTGTCACCTCACCCTAACTTGATGCTTAAATGGCGCCGTCACTTGCTGGGGGGAGTGAACAGTTACAATCGCGGAATGAGGTAAGTCAAAAATAGGCGTTGCTGAATCTAGATATGAATTG
>CAZZXJ010000973.1:0-1839 GCA_964657905.1 uncultured Stigonema sp. | reverse complement strand
CGCGGATTTCTCACCAAATCTGAAAAAATGGGATCAGAAACTGCAATCATGTATATATAGTAAGCATTTCAGCAGTTTTAGAGCATGACCCTAGCTTCAACAGATCGTATACCAAAACAGTTTAGATTTGAACAGCCAAAGTCAGTTCCAGTCGTAGTTAATTTCCAGGGTGGACAAGTAACATCTGATGCAGGTTTAAGCTTAATTGCTGAAATAGATAGAAAACTGCAAATCACATCACAGTTTGCACAATGTTTCCAAGATTACCGAAAGCCAAATCGAATTGACCATTCAATAGAAAACTTAATTAGACAACGAATCTACGGGTTGGTCATGGGATACGAAGACTTAAATGACCATGAAGAATTACGTCATGATCCGATGTTTGCTCTATCATTAGGAAAAAGAAGTGGAGTACAAGATAAGCCTGCAATATTAGCAGGTAAGAGTACATTAAATAGGCTGGAACATTGCCCTGAAGATGTAGAACAAGGAGCAGATAGTCGTTACCATAAAATTGGACATTCTTCAGCAGAAATTGAAAGTCTATTTGTAAATATATTTCTAAAATCTTACTCAAAAGAACCACGAAAAATTATTTTGGACTTAGATGTAACTGATGATTTAGTACATGGCAATCAAGAGCAAGTTTTCTTCAATACTTATTACGGAGGATACTGTTATGCTCCACTTTATATTTTCTGTGGAAAACATTTGTTAGCAGCCAAACTTAGACCTTCTAATGTAGACCCAGCATTTGGGGCGTTAGAAGAGTTGCAGAGAGTCATTAAACAAATATGTCAACAGTGGCAGAATGTCGAGATTTTAGTACGAGGAGATAGTGCCTATTCCAGAGACGATATAATGACATGGTGTGAGTCGCAGACTGGAGTTGACTACGTTTTTGGATTGGCGCGAAATAGTCGTTTAATTCAAATGACCACGACGACTCAAGATAGAGCAAAGTTTGAGTTTGAGCAGAAATTATCAACAGTAGTTTCATTCTTAGAAACTGTATTTAAACCAAATGAACAACTTTCCGAACTTGCTTGTGACCTGATTGATAACTCAATTTGGCATAAGTCGTTAGACTATCAGACCCATGAATCTTGGAGTCGTAGTCGTCGTGTTGTTTGTAAGGTTGAGTATGGAGTCAAGGGAACTAATATTCGTTTTGTTGTTACTTCTCTGACTACCAATAAAGTACCTCCTGGTCAACTATACAGACAAAAATATTGTCAGCGAGGGGAGATGGAAAATCGCTTTAAGGAACAACAACTTGAGCTTTTTAGTGATAGAACCAGTACTCATACATTTGCGGGAAATCAGCTACGTTTATGGTTTTCTTCCCTTGCTTACGTTTTGATGAATGCCTTGCGGTCAAAATGTTTAGCCAAAACCGAATTACAAAATGCTCAAGTTGGGACTATTCGGATCAAATTATTGAAGTTAGGAGCGCTGATTACTATAAGCTCACGGCGAATTTTAATTGCGATTACTAGCTCCAGTCCTTCCAAACATATCTTTGCTGCTGCTTACAGATGCTTAAAAATTCTCCCGAATACCGCTTAATCTCAAGTCAAGCAGCATTTCATTTCTCTCTAATTAATAATACTTTGGGTTTGGTTTGATTCAAGCCTTGTTTTGGATGCTTAATTTTATGAGCAGAGTGTTCCGATTTCAATATTAAGAAAAAATATGGTAATTATTCTAGCCTAATAATTACTAATTTGTACTTACTTCATTTAATCTCATCAATTTAAATTGATGATGTATAAAAAAATGTCTTAAATCAAGTGATGTGAATTGATTTTTTATTGTTTGTGAGAAATTCGCGTT
>CAZZXJ010000972.1:0-1842 GCA_964657905.1 uncultured Stigonema sp. | reverse complement strand
CCCATGCCCATGATTGGCGTGAGACCACTTTTAGGTTTAGTACTGTTAAGCTCTATCGTCACATCCTCACCTGCTTTGGCGCAAGATCAATCTCTTAAGGTTATTTTTCCTCAGACAAACTACAAAACGACTTCGGAAAAAATCTTTTTTCTTGGTACGGCACCTACCTCTGGAGAGGTTCTTATTAATGGTAAGCCAATTGTCCGCAGTCAGGCTGGTCATTTTGCCCCAAGTATCCCATTACATTTGGGAGAGAATCTCTTTACTGTTCACTACCAGAATCAAGAACTCCAGATTAAAGTGACAAGGCTTTCCACTCAGTCTGAAGTCCCACGGGGGTTAGCCTTTGCCAAAGACTCTCTTACTCCAGCAGCAGACATTGCCAGACTTCCGGGGGAACTCGTTTGTTTTGGCGCGATCTCCGCCCCAAACGCTAGTATATCTGTAAAGCTAGGCAATGAAACTGTTTCCCTTTTGCCCCAATTACAACAGGTGCAACTACCTGCAAACTCTGCCGCTCTCACGGGGCGAAATCAGCCCTCTATTCAAGAGAGCGTAGGCAAGTACGAGGGTTGTACTACAGTGGAAACAGCCACCGATTTGGGTAACCCGGAATTCCAACTTACGCGCAATGGTCAGACCATAACTCAGCTAGGTGTTGGCAAAATTCAAATTCTCTCACCCGCAGATTTGCAAGTAGCCGAAGTTACAGCAGACTCTGGTGTGGCTCGCACTGGCCCCAGTACAGATTATTCTAGACTCACACCCCTGCCGAAAGGAACACGGGCAGCAGTCACAGGTAGGGAAGGAGAATGGTTACGCTTAGATTATGGTGGTTGGATCAATAGTAAAGAAACCCGCATTTTACCTGGAGCAATCCCCCCACGCACAATTATCCGCTCTGTTGGATATCGGCAGATGTCTAGTGCAACAGAGATGGTTTTCCCTCTGCAAGTTCCTGTCCCTGTGAGTGTACAACAGGGCGATGGCACTTTCACCCTCACTCTGTACAACACGACTGCCCAAACAGACATTATTCCCTTTGGTGATGATCCCCTAATTTCTCGTCTAGATTGGCAGCAGGTGGCTCCTGAACAGGTGAAATACACTTTTAACCTGAAAAAAAACCAACAGTGGGGATATAAGCTGAGATACAATGGGACAAGCCTGATTTTATCTTTGCGTCACCCCCCTGTAAATGAGAGGGACAAAAAACATCAGCCTTTATCTGGCATCAAGATCTTACTAGACCCAGGACATGGCGGCGCTGAATCTGGTGCACCGGGACCAACCGGCTATCTGGAAAAAGATGTCAATCTGGTGGTATCTAAGTTAGTGCGGGATGAGTTGGTGAAGCGAGGGGCAACGGTGGTGATGACGCGGTCAGATGACAAAGAAGTGTCATTAGGCGATCGCGTGGCGATGATTAATCAAGAAGAACCTGCAATTTCTATCTCCATACATCACAACTCCCTCCCTGATAATGGCGATGCTGAAAAAATCAAAGGTTTTGCATCCTTTTGGTATCATCCCCAAGCTCACAGCCTAGCATTATTCTTGCATGATTATCTAGTCAAAAAACTAAGAAGACCTGACTATGGCGTCTTTTGGGATAACTTGGCGTTGACACGTCCGGAAAGCACACCATCCGTGCTACTGGAGGTGGGTTTTATGAGTAATCCTAATGAATTTGAGGTGGTGACCAATTCCCAAGAACAGAAGAAGGAAGCTAAGGCGATCGCAGACGGGATTGTGAAGTGGTTTAAGAGTGTGCGTTAGAAATATTCATTTTAACGGGAAAAGTCAGGATTAAGGATAGCTATCGAATGGCGATGGCTTTTG
>CAZZXJ010000971.1:0-1842 GCA_964657905.1 uncultured Stigonema sp. | reverse complement strand
AGCTCCTTGAGGAACAGATAGCGTTTTGAGAAGCAATGCTCCAATAATGGCTTCGATCCCCACTAACGTCAGTAACATTGCTGCCAGGTTGACTAAAACGCCTAGCTGCAAAACTTGAATGGTTTCTTTGCGACTGGGATGGAAGGAAGGCTCTGGTGCTTCCAATTGCCGCGCAAAGCGAACGTAGCGAAAGAACCAATATACACTAAAGCTTAAAACCGCAACTCCCCCGATAACCGACAGTAACCCGACTCCCGACTTGAGATTGAGATTGAGACCAGGAGAAAGAATCGCGAACCCTAAAATCAAGGCAGAGACAGCGGTTAAAACAAGCTGTATCCAAAATCCACTCCACCCAAAATATTTTAGTAAACTAGCAGTCTGCTGTCTCTCTGAAGGATAAGATTTCGATTCTAGGTAGCTGGACATAATTTGGTATCCTTTTTTCTAATACAACCCTTTGTGCTTCTGCATGGTCGGGAAAAAGTCAGCAATCGTATGTGTATATGTCATGAGTTTGTTTCCGGGACTTGCAATTTGTCCGCACGATGGTCAAGAAACTTGATTTTTCGCACTTGTTTTCTGAGCAAGGCCCAGTACTCGTCGAATACAAGAAACTTCGCTTCTAGCTTTGTCTGAACAGAGTCGAGTTTCGATTGAATCGAGCGCTATGGTTTTTTTCGCCGTCAATATGAATGTTTACAAAAGTTACCCAATATAATCTCTACCTTTTGAATGTTTTAGTAGAACTTATACAACTCACACGCGATTTCATTCGCTTGCTGCTGAAATGCTTGCAACATATGGGCGAAGCTTGCTGGATTCATGAGTGGTCTAGTTGGCATTGGTGGATCACACCCCTCAGAAATGAGCGAACGGACAGAAACTAGTACAGCGGGCGCGGAAATAAAGCTACTATTCCAAATCAACGAAAAGCTTATAATGTAAGCATGAGTGAGTTTTGACTTCCGCGCAGCGGTACTAGCCTGGTTTTTCTAGCCCTGAAAAATCTCTCTCCCATGGAGGAGGTAACTTCCCAAACTCAGGAATCAGTATTTTCCTCAAAACTAATTAATGCTAAATGAGCCGGATTTGCTATCAGATCTTTCGCCACTAAGAAGCCTGCAATAGTCCAAGTTTGATATTTCTTGGCTTCTTTGCCAATTAGTTTACCACTGATGCCATCGTAGTATTCTGGCCATTGATCCGGACTTAGACGAGTCTCGGCGATTTCAATAGCTTTATGTGCCAGTTCAATCCGACCTGTTTTCTGAGCCGCCCCCACTAACATCCAGAGTAAAACTGGCCAATTGCCGCCATTATGGTACGACCACGGTAGATTTTTGGGATCACATCCAGTTATAATCTGCCACTCTGTTCCTTCTACAGCTGGGAAACAGATTTTTACGGGCATATATCCAACTAGATCATGCCAGCGTTGTTCGATTAAATGCATAATTTGTTGGGATTTCTGGTCGCTAACTAAGTTCGTTAGAATTGCCATCAAGTTTCCCAGTGCAAAGAAACGAAAATCCATGCGTTCTGCTCCAAGGTTACCTATTAGATAACCGCCATCTTGTGGCAACCATTCGGTCAACCAAGCAGGAATTGATTCGGTATAAATATTAAACTTATTAACAATTTCTTCGCCAAATTCTTCGTTCTTGTAGCGATAGATTGTATTTAATTGCTTGAGATCTAGCCAGTAATACGAACGCACATGATCGCTAAGGGCTTCTCGACGCTGATTAATACTATGGATGTACTGCTCATGATCATTTTTGGGTAAGAGCAGTTCGCGAGTTGCACGGAGTGCAGCATAGAATAGAACCTGAATTTCTA
>CAZZXJ010000970.1:0-1849 GCA_964657905.1 uncultured Stigonema sp. | reverse complement strand
ACTCTAGCCTTTACAAAATTAAATAATCTGCCACTTCGTAAGGTGTGGCACTGCAACTGCCTTTACGGTGACGGGTAACGTTATTACCTTATTACCTTGTTGGATTCGTCCAGCTTGACCTAAAGCTAGAATTAGTCAGTGTTAATCGCACTGTACAAATTGAACATAATGTGTGGTAACGGATAATGGTCGTTTCAAACTTGTAGGGGCGCTCCTGCCGTTCGCCCCTACCACCCCTTTTAAGGGCATGGCGATCGCGCTCTTGATTTAAAAAATCAAACGTTGAGGCGCTAGAAATACCTATCCATACCTGATGATTTCTGTCAATGCGTAAGTCCTATTACCATCAAAGTTACCTCTGAATTAGCACAAGCATGCCGCAATGCCACTGAAGAAGAATGGGAACAATTGCAACTTAAGATTGCGAAAGAGGTAACCCGAATCACATTTGCTGGGAAAAGCGATCGCCTTCACTTCCGTTTTCTCATTGGCAGCACCTTCTGTCTGAACGGGGAAACCATCACATTTGCTGGGAAAAGCGATCGCCTTCACTTCCTCTTGTCCTCTAAAAATAAGCGAACTGACAGTCGTAAGTTGTGAATTGCTAACCACTAACCACTAACAATTAATCAATATGAAATTTATTTTCCGATTATTTAATAGTCCATTTTGGGCATTACTTCGCAAGGAAATCAATCAAATTCTGCGAAACAAGCAATTAATTGTGTTGCTGATTGTGCCACCAACGCTACAATTGCTGGTTTACGGCTTTGCGCTCAATCCTGATGTCCACAATTTGAAATTGGGTGTTATCGATTATGCCAACGTGGAGGAAAGCCGGGAACTAGTCTTGGCAATGACATCCAATCGCATTTTTACCCTAGAATCTGTACCAACAAGTGAGAAGGAGTTGAGCCGCCAGGTAGAAGAAGGCAAGTTGAATGTAGGGGTGGTGATTCCGCCGGAGTTCCCGCGCCGTTTGGCACAAAAATCAGCAGAAATTCAGGTATTCATTGATGGGGTGGATGCGAATACAGCAGGTATTGCCAGTGGCTATATGACTCAGATTATCCAACAATACAATAGTCATTTGGCACCAAATCAGATAATCCCAGTCTCAACCCAAGTAGTGTTTCTCTACAATCCAGGACTCATCAGTAGCTGGTTTTTTGTGCCGGGAGTGATGGGTTTAGTGCTGACACTGATTGGGACATTGGTTTCGGCTATAACTGTTGTGCGGGAGAAGGATACGGGAACTCTCGAACAATTGCTCATGACTCCTGCCGCAAACTGGGAGATTTTAGTGGCAAAAATTGTGCCACTGGCGTTCCTGCTGATGGGGGATGTTATGCTGGCTCTGACCTTAGGACGGTTGGTGTTTGGTTTACCTTTTCGTGGCAGTTTCGTGCTGTTTTTCGCATTGTCTAGTATGTATGTGTTTGTTGGGATTAGTTTGGGCATTATGTTGGCGACCATTTCTGGTTCGCAACAGCAGGTTGTACTCACGGCCTTTTTCATCAATCTGCCCATGGTGCAAACTTCAGGGGCGATCGCTCCCATCGAAGCCATGCCTCCCTTTTTTCAAGTCCTGTCTCTACTTAATCCCCTACGTCACTACATCACCATTGTCCGGGGCATTTTACTCAAAGGGGTTGGCTTAGATGTGCTGTGGATCCATGTTCTAGCATTAGTTGGCTTTGCTGTTGTGTTATTGACTATCAGTATTAACAAGTTTCGCAGTCAGTTGAGTTAAGGATGATGTTGACGACTCCCCGGTCTAAAGACACGGGGATTCTTTCCACCTAGTTAAATTTGGTAGAGGACTCTCCTTTGAGCCGTACCACAACTT
>CAZZXJ010000969.1:270-1880 GCA_964657905.1 uncultured Stigonema sp. | reverse complement strand
GTTACCTGCTGAAGCTGATAGACTTCTGCTAGCATCTGGTTGGAGTCAGTTTTTGTTGATTGTTTCAAGTAGCCCAGTTTCACATCTTCGAGCACATTGGATAGCAGGGATTGAATATCCTCAAGTGTTTGCTGTTGTTGTAACTCTGATATGAGGGCAACTTGAAGATGCTGAGTCAGTTGAGCCACAATTTTGGCTCCTTCAGTATCTTCTAAGGAACTTGATAGCATACCGTAAAGGGATTCGGATAAGTTGTGAGCGAGCTGTTCTGCAAGTTGCTTGGGTAATTGACCAATTGCGGGAACCTGTAGCAGACTTTGGTAAATAGGAGACTGATTCAAGACGCTTTCAATGCTATGATTGATGAGCGTTTCGATATCTGGTTGAATTTTGGGGATAACTTTGTAAACAGCGACCTGTAGCAAATGATGAACTAGTGTATCAACCTTGTTATTTAAGGTTTGGGTCTGATTATCCACAGCAACTATCTGCTTAGGTTGACTAAACCAACGAGCAACATCGCCTCTTTCAATGGAATCTTGCAGCAAGTTCAAAACCTGTACAACCACTACTGAGGTCATCTCGCTGCCTAAACTAGCAACAACACCTCGATTCAGCTGAACTTGTACACCCGTTAGATTCACAAGCTTGGTCTGATTGAGCCGCACGGTTAGGGGGATGAGCCTTAACAACCGCCAAAAAGGCAGCAGCAAGAAGATATCATACCAACGCCATAACATAGCATCTAGCCAAGTCAGTGTGACATAGCGACGACTCAGATAGAAGGATCTAGCGAGGAATTCTATCCCGAAAAAGGTAGTAAAAAAGATGTCAATCTGCCAAAAGCGGTCAAGGAAATCTCCATTTTCCCCAAACCGCCGGAAATAGTTGGTGGCGATTTCGGGTCTGATCTGTTTGTCAAAAAAGCCAAGTTCTTTGGTCCAGCCTGCTTGAGACAAGAATGCTGGACTCCAGAAGGTTTTGAATGATTGCGTCGCTGAGTCGTCATGCATGTGCTGACGCATTCGGTTTTTGATCTTCTCAAGGGTTCCAGTCTTGTTGGCAAGCTGAAAGGGATTATCATGGATCATGGTGGCGCTTTGTTCGCCCAGATCCTGTAGCAAGGTCTGGACATGAGTCCCGTTAATCCCTTCTTGATCTAGCTGCTGTTCAAGTTTTGTCACCGTATTGAGATACTGTTGGGTTTCTCTATGAGGTTCAATTCCTTTAATGGGGTCATAGAGCTTGGTGAGGCTGGGAAACTCCTGGAGGTAGAAGTTGCGCCAGGGAACATAGCTTAAGTCAAAGCACACTAAGCCGAAATTCACCAGTACGATGAGAGCGCTAAATTTTTCAAACCAAGGAACTTGAGGAGAAGCTTGTTTAGAAGATTTTGAAGTAGGCATTGACAAAAGTTGGGGTGTAAGGGTGTAGGGGACACAACAGAAATTTTTATTTGTAGTCACACCCTAGCCTTACACCAAAATTGTTTCAAGCCCCTAAATTTATTGAAATAGGACTTACGCACTATACGCTCTTGAGCATCATGTGTGTAACGTAATTCGGTCGTTTCGTAAAAAAAGGCTTGTAGTTGCGCTTTAGCGCTAAAG
>CAZZXJ010000969.1:0-260 GCA_964657905.1 uncultured Stigonema sp. | reverse complement strand
AACTACGAACATAACGCTATGAATTTATGCAATATTGTACTTAGATCTGTTTATTCACACTAAGCAAATTCCTAAAAAATAAAATTAACATGAACTTACAATTGCTGTTTATTTCGCATTTACAGAACCACACCGTTTGTCAGGGCGCTCTTGCCGCCCCGCCCCTACAACTGTGGTCTATTGAAGAAGAAGTCATTCGTCATTCGTCAGAATCAATCAGTCGGGGATTCAACCCACCACTGATTGAAGACCGCTAAATC
>CAZZXJ010000968.1:0-1884 GCA_964657905.1 uncultured Stigonema sp. | reverse complement strand
ATTACCGATAAAACAACTGACAACTAAGCATCATGTAACGCGGCGATCCCAGGCAATACCTTGCCTTCGAGTAACTCCAAGCTAGCGCCACCACCAGTGGAGATGTGGCTCATTTGCTCGGCTAACCCGACCTTTTCCACAGCCGCCACAGAGTCACCACCACCGATGATGGTGGTAGCGCCTTGTTTGCTGAGGTCAGCTAAGGTGTGGGCGATCGCTTCTGTACCTACGGCAAACTTATCAAACTCAAACACACCCATTGGACCATTCCAAATCACCGTCTTGCAGTTAGCAAGGGCTTGTTGGAAAGTTTTCACCGAGTCTGGACCAATATCTAGACCCATCCAACCCTCAGGAATGTTGTCAATACTGACAGTTTGTGAATTGGCATCAGGGGCAAATTTATCTGCCACCACCACATCTGTAGGTAGCAGCAAGTCAACGCCGCGTTGTTTTGCCTTTGCTTCCAAAGACTTCGCCAGTTCTAACTTGTCGTCTTCCACCAAAGACTTGCCGACATTCAAACCACGGGCTTTATAGAAGGTGAAAATCATTCCACCGCCCAGCAGCAGCTTGTCGCATTTGTCTAGTAAGGTTTCAATCACGCCAATTTTACTGGAAACTTTAGAACCGCCGATAATTGCCGCCAAGGGACGTTGGGGATTTTCGATAGCGTTTTGCAGGTACTGCAATTCTTTTTCAATCAAATATCCAGCAACAGAGGGACTGAGGTAGTGAGTCACTCCTTCAGTAGAAGCATGAGCGCGGTGTGCAGTTCCAAAGGCGTCATTTACATACAAATCAGCATTGTTTGCTAATTTTTTAGCGAATTCTTTGTCGTTTTGCTCCTCTTCTTTGTAAAAGCGGACATTTTCTAATAACAGAACTTGTCCATTTTGTAACGCCGCCACTCCCGCAGCAACTTCATCGCCGACGGAGTCATCGGTCTTAATGACTTCTTGCCCCAATAACTCCGAAAGGCGCTTGGCAACTGGAGTTAGACGCAGTTTGTCATCCACACCCTTGGGACGACCAAAATGGCTGACGAGAATCACCTTAGCTCCCTTCTGCCTCAAATCTTGGATTGTCGGGAGAGCAGCGCGGATGCGAGTATCATCTGTAATGTTGCCAGCATCATCCACAGGAACGTTAAAGTCAACACGTACCAGAGCGCGTTTACCAGATAAATCTGTTGCAGATAAATTTGCTAAAGTTTTTTTTGGCACAGCACAAACCTCCTGATTACCTTTTTGTTATGTTTTTTAAGTAGACCCATCCAGATTTTACCGGAGTCGGGGGCGCGGAGGTGAAACCTATGTTCAAGACAGTTCTATTTCCAATTGATCACAGCCGAGAAGCACGGGAAGCAGCTGAAGTAGTTGTCAATATCGTGCAAAAGTACGGCAGTCGCTTAGTACTGCTCTCTGTGGTGGAGGAACTCACCACAGAGAGCAAGAGTGAAGAGGTGATGTCCTCACCTGAGACAGTTGCCCAACTTCTAGAAAGTGCCAAATCTCTGTTTTCTGACCAAGGAATTCCAGCCGAAACTATTGAACAGCAAGGCAAGCCAGCTTTCACCATCTGCGATGTTGCAGATGAAATCGGAGCAGACTTAATCGTCATGGGTTGTCGGGGATTAGGCTTGACTGAAGAGGGGGCACATGATAGCGTGACCAGCCGCGTGATTAACCTTTCTCCTTGCCCAGTGCTGATTGTTCCCTAATTTGTAGGGTGCGTTAACGCAGTGTAACGCACCTGCTTAAACTTACAGAGGGCAAATTTTTTCTATAAGTAGACGCGTAGTGGTTGAAGAAGAATACAGGAGTCAGAAGTCAGGAGTCAGGAGTCAATCAGTCGGGGATTGGGACCCACGACGCAATTGTT
>CAZZXJ010000967.1:0-1896 GCA_964657905.1 uncultured Stigonema sp. | reverse complement strand
TGCTGAGTATTAAATAGTCATCAGAAAATACACTGGCAATAAGTAAAAGTTAAATATAGCAATCCTAAATGATTCTTGAACGCAGATAAACCGGGTTTGGTGAAGCTTGAAATGTTCGCAACTGAAATACGCGTAGGGTGGGCAGTCAGTTCGGTTAAGAATTGTTGGTGAGAATTTCGGACGTGTAGAGACGCGACGCCAGTCGCCTCAATGGAGGGAACCTCCGCACAGCGCTGGCTCAAATTTCGCGTCTCTACAGGATTTATCGGTATGTAGATTATCTTATCCGAACCGTATTGGGTGGGCAGTGCCCACCCTACAAAACTTAAAATTTTTCACAACTCCTGCACGGATTGCTATATATAGTATCTAAATACTGACTAAGCACCATGATTGCTCAGAAATTGGAATTGCCATGCAGCGTAATTAGCAGTCCAAACTGATTCTAAAACTGAGTAAATATGAGAATCTGCTACTCCCTTTGATGCAACAGACAACTGCGCCCATATACAGCGGTTATCTCTCAGAACTTCCTTACCCAAAATCCAAGGTACTATCCGACTCCAAGTTAAGTCATAGGTATAGCGATTTTGCATAAATTGAGATGAAGTGACAGTACTACCCCCACGTGGATTAATACAGGCTGTCAAGTATGCTTGTTTGCTGTCGCTGTAGAGGGTATAGTAGCCAATTCCTTTTACATATCTAACGTTTTTCTGGCTATCTTTAACTAAGTTTTTACTGAACTGCTGTAAAAAAGGGTTTGACTCGCCTCTGGTATTTACGACATAGCGCATCTGCAATACCAGCATCTGGTCATTTTTGACATAGCTATAATCCTTTCCAGATTCCACTACCTCAGGTCTAGGAGTTATGGGAGTATCAGATTTTTGCTGACTTAGAGATTTTACTGTGACTTGTTGCCAGCTATTAAGAGAAAGTGTATCTGGAAAAATAGCGGTGGCGATCAGCCGTTTGCTAGTTATTAAATAGATAGCAGCTAACACTATTCCGATCCAGGTAGCGATCAGAAATAAGCGTCTTTTTGGCTTTACTATGACTATGGCAGCAGGGTCATATTTCTCTAGGAAATATAACAGTTCTAATGGGAGTATCCAAGTACATAAGCCTGCATAGGTAATAGTTGCGATCGCCATAAAGATAGATCCTCCCCTGTAGCTGTGCCAATATTCAAACAGGCTATGGTTATTAACCACCACAGCTAACAAAGCTACGCGAATACAACCGATTAAAAATCCCGTAACGATGGCAAATAAAATTAATCCCAATCTTTGTTGCCAAGTCAAGGGAAAGACGACTACCATGATTAGGAGAGTGAGCTTCAGTAGCCACACAATCAGCAGACCTCCGGTGCAGAAATAGAGGACTTCAACTTGACCTGTAGGCAGTTTTACCAAAGCACCAGATGAAGTAGCTTCAAAACCCAAATAGTGGAGTGAGAAAGCGGATATAGTTGCAGTTAACTCGCTAAAGTGAAGCCGGGAATCCAAAATTCCGTTGATGAAGCCATAGGGAAAAAGCATCAAACACAACAATAAAAATAAGCGCCAATGATGCCTTAACCCTGAAAAGCCAAAAGATAGTAATCCTAACCCTAAAGCAGCGACGATGGGACCAAAGCGAAATAGCAACAGGTCTAAATTCCACAAATATAGGGGTTTCAGTATTACCGTAAATAGCAGTCCTAAACCCAACAAGCTAGAGAACCACGTTGTCGTGTTCTCTTGTTGCCGATTTTGCCATAGCAAAAACAAAATACCTGTCCAGTAAAGTGCATAAGAGTAAAATTCTTCACCTTCAATTGGGTGGTTCCCAACTATGCTTAAATGTAAAATTGCGAGGGTGGTAAAAATACTAGTTAAGTAAAACCACTGG
>CAZZXJ010000966.1:0-1898 GCA_964657905.1 uncultured Stigonema sp. | reverse complement strand
AATATGCTTGAGTAATGACCAGTACTGTACTAAGACAATCGGTATTGCTCATAGTACTCTAGTACTTGTCTTGGTTGGGGGAGTGCGATCAAGGGCAAAGCGCTCGACAATTGGTATTGCACAAAAAGTCGAGCTTATGGTGTGGGTGTTCCAAAAATGCCCTAACGTGGAATGCGTTTTTTCTTACACTTTTACTTAGTTATATCTTGAGAGATTTTTTTAGCATTTGACACTGTTGATGAACGGAATAAGAGTTTGGCGGTAGTTTCCCCAAGGGCGAATATGGCAACCTTACTGCGCCTGTTTATTACCTGTAAGAGAACTGGCATCAAGACCCTAAGTTGGAAAAACGCAGTTGGTGGCTGGAGCAGATGTAACACGAGAACAAATACTTCGTATACTGAGGCACTCTCGCTAGCAGTCAACATAACTTGATCCAGATACCAGTGCATCAACCGAATCATCAGGTTTGGTTGACCCCCAACAGTAGTAGACCAGCGGAAATCATCGCCAGTTGCTATCAACCAAGGTGCTGTGTTTACCTTGCTTAGCTGTTTTTGAAAACGTATCGCCAGACCTGTCAGATCTCTATTAGAGGGATGCTCTTTAAGTTGCTTAAGGCAATGGTCTAGAGTTAAAGCACCTAGGGCCGCAGCAGTCATACCCTGACCATAGACAGGATTGAAAGCGCAGACAGCATCACCCACTACCAGGAAGTTTTCTGGTAAACGCGACAGTTGTTCGTAGTGACGCAGCCGATTTTCTGTGCGCTGGTAGCCATAAATAGGGGAGATGGGTTGGGCATCTTTAATCGCTTCATAAATCTCTGGACTCCGCAAACTCCGGGCAAAGTCAAGAAAGCCAGCTTCATCAGTGGGGGGATAGTCTCGACCTACACCAATGAGGCTGACTATCCAGCAGTTGCCCTCAACTTGATACAGTATACCTCCTCTTGGGTGATCCGGAGCCGAGGGTATTATGTACAACACCTTGTAATCCAAGGGTTCTCCACACAAGGACTGATAAGTGCGGCAAGAGTAGCCTAAAAAAGAGTTAATCACTGTCTGGGTCGGTGTATCATAACCTAAACTTTGCAACCATGATGGTGCTTTGGAACTGCGTCCCGAAGCATCGATGACTAACTGAGCGGATAATTCTGCTTCTGTGCCATTGCCATCTTTTATCCGAACACCTGTAACTGAATCGTGAAGAGTGTTGCTTAACAAACCTGTTACAAGGGTTCCAAGTTTAAATTCCACACGGCTTTCTGAATCTAGGTGTTGGCGTATGATGGCTTCGAGCAAATTCCGGGTGCAACTACGACTGGTGATCACAGAGGAAAACCGAGGTGCCCAGCCTCTCGGTAACAACAATCGGTAATCTGCCGTCCAATCGATTGTTGTTGCTCCGTGAACAGTTAGTTCGTCGCTCAGTCCGGGAAATAGCTGCTCGATAATCCTCTGCCCCTGGCTTAGGAGCACATGGAGTTGGTAAGACTGCGGAACCCCAGCGCGGGGCGCTGGTTTTTCTCTAAAGTGATCGCGTTCAATAATGGTTACTTGGTCGAAGTGGTCTGCCAGCACCCGCGCTGCTAACAGTCCAGCAATACTGCCACCGATAACAATGGCCTGCCGTCGAACAGTATTGCTAGTTATTTCAAAGTCAAACATTTAACTTGTCCTTGCACTCACAAACTACTAGTTAAGAACCTATCAAAAAAATCTTGGAAAGCAACAGTGCAGTTAACAGCAGCAAGTAACAACTGGCGCTTTAGAACTACGAACGTAACAGCGCGAACGTGAGCGAACGCGAGCCTCTTGCAGTCCATTTGAATGCGATCGCTCAGGCAGGCAGCAGCCTGGGAACGGAGATTCCACATTGCTCCCGGCAGGGGTTGC
>CAZZXJ010000965.1:0-1901 GCA_964657905.1 uncultured Stigonema sp. | reverse complement strand
GCTGAGTAAATCTAAATGAGCTGGGGTAATTTTGACAAGACTGAACTGACTTTGAGAACATAAGATAGCACCCAAGGCTTCTATTTCTTGGTTTTGTGCAAGGAGTACTACCTTTAATCCTACTAATAAGGGAGAGAATAAGCTGGTAATAGTCGCATCAAAGCCAATTGAAGAGTGGACGGGAGCACCAGACCCATCTGCTACTGCATACGCTTTTGTACACCAGCTGAGATAATTGACAAGTCCTTGGTGGATGATGAGTGTCCCCTTCGGCTGACCAGTAGACCCGGAGGTGTAGATGACATAAGCCAAGTTCTGGGGTCCAACGGAACTGACCGGATTTTCCTCACTTGAGTGAGAAATTATTCCCCAGTCTGTATCTAAACAGACCACACGCGCTTTATTCTCAGGTAGCCTGACCATCAAATTTGATTTCGTCAACAGTACTGGCACAGAGGAATCTGACAGCATGAAGGACAAGCGCTCAGTAGGATATTCTGGGTCAAAGGGAACATAAGCCCCACCTGCTTTGAGAATCCCCAACAATCCCACTACCATCTCTAGGGAGCGCTCTACACAAATTCCCACTAAAACTTCTGGTCCCACACCCAGAGTTCTCAAGTAATGTGCTATTCTGTTCGCACGTTGGTTAAGCTCTCGGTAGGTCAACTGTTTATCTTCAAAAACCACCGCAATGGTATCGGGCGATCGCTCTACTTGAGCCTCAAACAACTGATGGATACACTTATCTTGGGGATATTCTTTCGTAGTATTGTTCCACTCAAAGAGCAATTGATGTCGCTCTTGTTCAGTAAGGAGCGGCAATTCTGATACTCGCTGCTCTCGATTGGTTACGATTCCCGCAAGTATTGTCTGGAAATGCCCTATCATTCGCGAGATAGTGGCAGCCTCAAACAAATCAGTGTTGTACTCCAAACAACCAATAATGCCCTCTGGTCTTTCCTCTACATTGAGGGTCAAATCAAACTTGGCTGTATCGGTTTGGATATCCAGTTGATTTATAGTCCAGTCCGAATTCAAAGATGGCATTGGCGGTTGGGGAACAAATGCCACTTGAAATAGAGGGTTTTGGCTGAGATTTCGTTCGGGTTGCAGTGTCTGTACCAACTTTTCAAAGGGCAAGTCTTCATGGGCATAAGCTCCCAAGGTTACTTGACGCACTCGTTTGAGTAACTCTCGAAAACTAGGGGTACCAGACATATCAGTACGCAACACCAAGGTGTTGAGGAAATACCCAATCAGCCCTTCGAGTTCCGGTCTGTTGCGGTTCGCACTGAAAGTCCCCACAACAATATCGTCGGAGCCAGTGTAGCGGTAGAGCAAGGTTTTGAACGCTGCCAGCAGGGTCATGTAGAGCGTGACTCCCGACTGCTGCGAAAGAGTTTTGAGCGCTTCTGTCAGGTTAAAAGATAGTACCAGACTTTGCCTTGCACCCCGAAAGGTTCCAACTGCGGGTCGCGGATGGTCTAATGGTAGCTGTAGTATGGGCAAATCGGCTAGTTGCTGCTTCCAGTAATCTAACTGACTCTCCAGAATCTCTTGTGTCAGCCACTGCCGTTGCCAGACAGCAAAGTCAGCGTATTGTATAGGCAGTGGAGCAAGTGGCGTTAGCGTAGCGTGCCGTAGGCTGGGTCTGCCAGTAGAGAAAGCTTCGTATAGTGCCGCCAGTTCTTTTAGGAATACGCTGTATATAGAAACACCATCAATGATAATGTGGTGAAAGGTCAGAAATAACCTGTAGTCAAAGTCCGCTAGCTGCATCAACGTAGCTCGCAGAAGTGGCCCTGTTGTTAGGTCAAACTGCTGCTTTGCCTCCTTAGTTGCCAACCGCAAAGCTTCAGCTTCCCGCAGATCTTGTGGGAATTCCCTTAGATCCACTA
>CAZZXJ010000964.1:0-1918 GCA_964657905.1 uncultured Stigonema sp. | reverse complement strand
ATCAACAGTTAAATCTTTAATGAATCGCATTTTTTTGACCTTCTTGTTACCAAGAGGATATTTTACATTACTATTTTCATAATATACAATTTATTTTGCGTAAGTACTTAGCTGGAGTTCTACTCAAAAAGCACCCTTGCTCCCCAAGGCACGGATTGTTAAACCGATCACGGAAATTAGGCGACTTAGTGAGATCGAGCATCCATCAAATAGCGCCCGAACGTTACTAGTGCAGTCGCCAACACCACTTGCAACGCCTACGGCTTCCGTCGTGCAAGTGACAGGAGTTAAAGCAAATCCCACCAACAAAGGCTTGGATCTGATTTTACAGACATCCAAAGGCCAGGTGTTGCAACCGATTAATCGCAGTGCTGGTAATAGTTTTATCGCTGATATTCCCTCTTCTCAACTGCGCCTACCGTCGGGCGATGCATTTACATTTCGCTCCACTAAGCCAATTGCAGGTGTGAGTGAGATCACGGTGACTAACTTTGATGCCAATACGATCCGGGTGACGGTATTGGGTGAGGCGAAACTACCAACTGTCGAGTTGTTTGACTCTCCTGAAGAGGGTTTGATCTTCGGTGTGGCGAGTACTGCACCTTCTGCGCCACAACAGCAACCATCTACACAACAACCCTAAACACAGAGAAGTGAAAGTCAAACACAGCCAACTAAACCATCAGCTTCAGGTGATGAACCGATTGAGTTAGTGGTGAGAGGGGAACAAGATGGATACAATGCACCTAATGCATCAACTGCGACCAAAACTGATACTCCCTTGCGCGATATTCCGCAAGCGATTGAGGTTGTGCCTCAACAGGTGATTCAAGACCAGCAAGCAAACCGCCTGATTGATGTGTTAAAAAATGTACCGGGCGTGGCACAGACACAATCTTCTCGCGCCGCCTTCGCTAATAATGTTTCGATTCGGGGTTTTGACGCCTCTAATAGTATCCTGAAAGACGGACTCTTAGACCGTTCGCTGGCGACTCTTGGCTACGATCCTGTGACGGTTGACCGCATCGAGGTTCTCAAAGGACCTGCCTCGGTTCTATTTGGTCAAGGGTCACTGGGAGGGACTGTTAATTTAGTTACGAAGCAGCCACTTCGGGACCCCTACTACTTCCTAGAAGGCTCCTTTGGAAGTTTCGATTTTTATCGGGGGGCGATCGATCTGTCAGGTCCTGTGAATGCTGACAAAACGGTGCTGTATCGCTTAAATGCCGCCGCCCAGACAACAGGAAGCTTTGTTGATTTCTATTCTCAACAGCGCTACAACGTTGCACCCACGCTAACCTGGCAGATCAACGACAGAGCCAAGCTGACTCTGGCAGCCGAGTATTACGAGACTAAAGCACCCGACGATTTCGGTATTCCGGCACAGGGTAGTGTGTTACCAAATCCTAACGGTAAGATTCCGCGCAATCGCTACGTCGGTGAACCTTTTGACGACAATAACGATAATCGAGTCTATCGAGTTGGTTATAACTTTGAGTACCGCTTTAGCGACAACTGGCAAGTGCGTAGTACCTTGCGCGCTTCATTTCTGACTCTAGATAGGGTATCTATTAATGGTACTCTAGAAGCAGATGAACGTACTTATAGTCGAAATTACTACACACAGTACTACAGCGATGACCTCTACGATTTCGATACCTATGTGGTCGGCAAGTTCGCCACTGGGAGTATCAAGCATCAAATAGTAACAGGACTGAATCTATCCAGACAGGATACCTATAGCATCAATCGCATGAGCAACATCGCCTCCCTGGATCTATTCAATCCCCAGTACGGCAGCAGACCAACCGGATCTGCCACCGATTTCTTCGACGTTCGGATCAGGAATGACGCACTGGGTACTTATGTTCAAGATCAAATCACATTGGCAGACAACCTCAAGGTACTGTTGGGTGGA
>CAZZXJ010000963.1:0-1919 GCA_964657905.1 uncultured Stigonema sp. | reverse complement strand
AACAATTAACAATTAGCGGCTTTCGCCCATTTTATCAGTGCTTGAGTTAATCCCTCCAACGTGTATTCAAGAGCCTCTACATCCACGCGCCCGATGAAGGAACGACAAGCTTTAGAGGTTTGGGGACCAATAGAGGCAATACAAACCCCTTCTAAGGAATTTGCTACCACAGATGATTGATTGCCTTCAAAGTTTTCTGAGAATATCCTTTCTGCTAGTAGACAGAAAAATTGCACTGTTTTGGAACTGGCAAAGGTAATGACATCCACTGTTCCACTCTGAAGGGCTAACTCCGCCGAGGGTGAGGTGCTATGGGGACAGCGAGATTGATATGCGGGAACTTCTATGACCTCGGCTCCCATGTGAGTCAACTCTTGCAGCAAAACTTCCCGTCCACCGCTTTCAACTCTGGGAAATAAAACCTTTTTACCTGTGAGATCTTCGGGAAAATTGGCTGCCAACGAGTCAGCAATAAAGTTTGGGGGAATATAATCTGGTTGCAAACAGTGTTGTTTGAGGCTTTGGGCTGTTTTGTCTCCAACAACAGCAATTTTGATTCCCGTCAAAGCACGAGCATCTTTACCCTGTGTAATCAGACGTTCAAAGAAGTAGTCTATGGCATTGCTAGAAGTGAGAATTAACCAGTGGAAGTGGGATATATGGGCGATCGCATGATCCAAAGCTTCCCAACTAGAAGGTGGACCAATTTCTAATGTCGGCATTTCAATGACGTTTGCGCCTGATGCAGCTAGAACTTGAGTCAATTCACTTGATTGCCCAACTGAACGTGTCACCAGAATTGTTTTACCGGCGAGGGGCTGGGGAGAGTGGGGAGATGCTGGTTGAGCTGTTGGCATAGTTTTGGGATGCAAAGCGCTGACTACTGGAAAATCGTCTAAATGTATTTTCTCAGGTTGCAAGTACTTACGCAGTTCCACAACTTCGCCAATCACAATTACCGCTGGTGACAACGACACACCAGATGTTTGCTCAACAATAGTTTCTAGTGTGCCTGTCCAGATTTCTTGTTGGGGAGTTCCTGCCCAATGGATAATCGCAACGGGCGTTGAGCGCGATCGCCCTTGTTGCCATAGCCGATGTACAATCTCCGAGAGATTTTGTCCTCCCATCAAAATTACCAACGTCTCTAAGCGCGACAGCGCCTCCCAATCCAAGGAAGAAGGCTCATGAGCCGTAAACACCGCAAAACATCGACTCAGAACTGGATCTGTCAGGGGAATACCTGCAAGTAATGGCGCTGCTAAAGCTGAAGAAATTCCAGGTACTACTTCAAACTCGCAACCAGCTGCTTTCAACGCCTCAATTTCAGAACTACAGCGACCAAATATAAATGGATCGCCCGACTTGAGGCGAACAACTAGCTTTCCCTGCTGGCAGTACTTTACCAATAAATTGTTAATTTCAATTTGGGAGGTGCTGAATTTGCCACCACGTTTGCCCATATCCAACTTTAGGCAATTAGGTGGTACACATTGCAACAACTGTCCATCCACTAGAGCATCATAAACCAACACCTGGGCAACTGCTAAGAGATTATAGGCGAGTACCGTAAGGTATGCCACATCCCCAGGTCCAGCACCTATAAGGTAAACTTTGCCCCTTTGTTCAGCCATGCTTTCTACTCAGGAAATAGTGAATATCCACTCCACACCATACAGTTAAAAAGGGAACAATCACCACCCCACCGCCTAACCCTGTCAGCGCTCCCAAAAAGCCAGCACTTAAAGAGCCAAACCACACGATTAGGGAAAACTCTAAGATGTTCAAGGCACATTCCCCCGCAAACTTTTTGGCTTTGCACCAATACTGTTGATCCCCCCAACCCCCCTTTTTAAGGGGGGTTGGGGGGATCAACGCCTTAACTGAACCGTATTAGGACTTACGCATTGACAAAAATC
>CAZZXJ010000962.1:0-1942 GCA_964657905.1 uncultured Stigonema sp. | reverse complement strand
CTACACGTCTGTTATACACCCCACCCACCCTTAACCGAACCGTATTGAAGGAGATGTCAGTTGTCTAGACTAGAATTTTTCTATGAACTCAACATACGACTTTCATTACTTTCAAGGGAGTTTTTTTTCTGATCTGTTTGCTCAAGACATCACAGATGCACCTCATGCGCTCATCCTAAATTACCCTGGGACTGCCAGTTGGGATGCTTACCCCAACACAAAAAAATACTTGATTCAAGACGGCAGTAGTGAAGCCACCAAAGCCTCCTTCGACAAGGTTTGCCAGAAGGAATCTTGGAAAAATCTAGCTGTGTTAGGCGACGCCATGCCAGGAATTGTGATTATTCCGCCGCCAAAGTTGCTGCTTGAGTACTGGCAGGAGCATTTTGGCTTCAGCTACACCAATATGGAGATGATAGACTGCTCGGTTTATCTGGATGAACTCAGCCAGAGCGATCGCTTTGACAAACTCATCACTCTATTTCCATTCGATAGTCTGCTCATAGAAAAACATGCCGTTGATCCAGACACTCACTACCGCTTGCTCAGCAAAGTGACCCTAGCCGACTTGGGAGTGCAATGTCCCAAATACTCAAGCTATAATCTACACACTCTTAGTCTCGAAGACATTCAGCTACCAGAACAATTCCCCTACTTGATCAAAACGTCCCACGGACTTTCAGGAGAAGGCACTTACATTATCAAAAGCGCCAGCGATCTGAACTACTGCCTTGAAGAACTGAGGAAATATCTAGATATTAAGTTGCTCTCTACGATTATTGTCTCGGAGTTCGTCTTCAATACTGTGGAGAACTACTGTGTGCAATTCTACCTTAGCAAGACGGGAGACATAACGCTCATCGGCACGACAAGCCAACTCGTCACAGCGGAGGGGAACTACTTAGGGGGACTGATTCACTACCGCGAAACAGACATGAGCATGTTCTATGAGATGATTGCCGCCATTGGTCAGTATTCTCATCAGCAGGGTTATTTCGGTATTATTGGCTTCGATGTGATGGAAGACCGAGACGGACAACTTTATGCGATCGATGCCAATTTCCGAATCAATGGCTCAACTCCACTCTGCTTACAGCGCCATACCCTTCTGGGACAGGGAAAGGAGGTGGCTAAATTTTCCACTGACTACTGTATGGATGGGACATTGGACTCTATTTTAGTGACCCTGAAACCAGAACTGGATCGCAAGGACTTGCTCATCCTGTCGGCTTTGGAGAAGGTCAAGTACGGAAAAATTTTTACGGAAATTTCCGGGATTGTGACTGGAGAGACAATTGAGGAAATGCAGCACATCGAGCAGAACTTACAGCAGAAGGGATTGCAGTGGCTCCCTTAAATAGCACGATCATCCCCAGTAAAGCGCAATCGCACGAATTTTTTACGGTGACTTGGTTATAAGTCCCGTTTTGTATGGGGTTGCGCGTTTTGCTATTATGCTGCTATCGTAGCATTTTACGCAGAATACACACAAAATTATTTCGTAGTAAAATGATACCAATAGGCAAACAACACACTAATAAGAGAAAGTAGTAAGGTATGATCAACTCACAGAATGTGACTATGAGCAAACGGATATCGGTTGTTCTGCCCGATGACTTAGGAGCAATTGTAGAAAAGATGGCTCAGGAAGAGATGCGATCATTAAGTCAAATGGGAGCAATCTTAATAGCAGAAGCAGTGAGGGTAAGGAGTGTGACAGAAGAAAACGAATCCCCCTCACCTAAAAAAGGTAAGGGGGCTGCATGACTAACGACGCTAGATTTGACGAAATTTACACAAGACTCGACAACATAACCCAAGATGTAACCAATCTCAAAATTCAGACGGGAACTTATGGCACATCTCAGCTAGCCATATCTACAACATTGACATTGGCTACAGGCTTGGCTGCGGACATCAGGGGAATTAAAGCCGATATCAG
>CAZZXJ010000961.1:0-1952 GCA_964657905.1 uncultured Stigonema sp. | reverse complement strand
ATTGGACTTTGGACAAAAAAGAGTGGTTCGCGTGTAATTTACGCGAACCAAACGAATGATTAATCTTGTTTATAGTTTTCCGCCTCTTTGATCAAATCTGCTGACCCTACTAGTCAGAGACTTCGGTAGATAAAGTGATCTAAAAGCACACTGAGTCGAGTGATATTACTTATTTAATGAGGGACAATAATTATCAGAAAAGCGTAATTAATTTTACTTACTTTAGCGCTCGCAAAAAAAGATAGCCACCATCTCCCCAACACATAGTAATATCAACGACAAAGTTTCTTTGGAGAAATACTGATGGCTATGGCTCAATTTAATAACAATCCATTAATAGCGCGATTTCAGAATTTTAGACAAAAACTTTACAACTGTTTTGAATCGTGCAGTGATGCTTGTATGGATTTGTTGGATGCACTCGCTGGAAATACGGGAGCTAATTCAATTGCAGAGTTATCTTTAAGCCCTTTGTTTCCAAGAAGCTATAACTCTATTTATAAAGCAATCAAAGCATCATTTAATACAAACATTCAGGAGATGAACAAAGAAGAAGAAGGAGAAGGAGAAGGAGAAGAAAAACCAAATAACTTAATTAGGGTGGTGTGTGAGTTAATTGACGAACCACAACAACGCCCTTTTTACTTATTCGCAACTGATACAACACCACATCCGCGTCCCTACGCCAGGACTTTGCCGGAGCGCGGGTATATTTACCAGCCCAATACAATAAAAGGTAACAAACCTATTAACATTGGTCATTGTTACTCGGTACTTTCAATTTTACCAGAGAAAGAGACTGATAGTCATGCAGCTTGGGCAATTCCCTTATCTGGAGAAAGGGTACCGCTTGATCAAAGTGGTACTGATGTCGCAAGTGAGCAAATTCAATTTGTAATCAGCGATTCATCACTTCCTTGGCATCAAAAATTATCCGTATTGGTGGGAGATACTGCTTATAGCCAACGTTCATTTCTTTTTGAACAGTCCAAAAACAAAAACTTGGTCGTGATCGCTAGAGTCCGTAGTAATCGGATTTTCTACCAATCTCCACTTGTTGAAGAGTCACATAAAAAACGTGGTCGCCCCAAAAAATACGGTGAACGGTTTGATTTGGCTGATGCTGAAACTTGGCCGACTCCTGAGGAGACAACACAAAAGGTGCAGACAACTCGTAAGGGTCGCCTTTTAAACATCACTATACTCGCTTGGCATCAAATGTTGATGAGGGGAGCTAAGGAACAAAAAATGTACCGTCATCCCTTCACTCTTATCAGGGTTCACGTGACGGATGATACTGGTAATTCTGTCTGGAAACCCACTGCGTTGTTGTCATAGGTGAGCAACGTGGAGAAATCTCACCTACAGTTGCCTACCAAAGCTACAGACAGCGCTACGATATTGAACACATGTTCCGCTTCAGTAAGCAGCGTTTGTTGATGACAGAATTTCAAACTCCGGAGATCGAACACGAGGAAAATTGGATACGATTAGTAATGCTCTCTTACGTACAGTTGTGGGCGGCAAGGGAGTTAGCGAGACACTTACCCAGAGCCTGGGAGCGTTATTTAAAACAAACCGATGATAAGATTGTGACTCCGAGTGTAGTGCAACGAGATTTTCAGCGAATTATTTCAGAGATTGGTGAGCCAGTTGCGGTGGACGGGTTCCCCGGCATAAGCAAACTGGCGAACCCGAAGGGTACACCTGCTTGTTCTCCCAAAACCCGAGGAAATTCAATTGGTCGAGTTCAAGGTCAAGTTCAAACGCAACGCTCCTTCGCAACCTGTCGTCAAGAAGCAGTCTAAAGTAACACCTAATAAACAAAAAGCCGCGTAAATTTTCTTAGGCTTTAAGCGTTTAACTCTGTCTCACTCAGTTTCTAGAATAACTGGGGTAATTTCTGATGCGTACTTTTTAGGTTCGCGAGTATAACTCGCGAACCACTTCTT
>CAZZXJ010000960.1:0-1972 GCA_964657905.1 uncultured Stigonema sp. | reverse complement strand
AATTAAGAATCGCTATGTTTGTTTTAGTTTGATAACAAAAAATAGGGGGAAGAATTAACTTTTCTTCCCCCTGTCTGTTATTTTTGCTGTTGTCTGGTTTATTACCTTCCTTGAGTCTTTTACGGAGCATCTGCTGTTGTTTCTTGAGTTGTCGCTTTCTTGCCGCACCGCCTCTGCCTTTATCGTTCCTGCCTTCTCGGCGCGGAGATTCCCATCTTTTCATTCGCATAATCAACACTCATCCTTAATCTTCAAAAATAAACTTACCACTGCTAATCAAAGCTCTGTTACTGCAACAATGCAGAAGATTTTTTCCCATCATTACTTGCTTGATTTTTCATTTATGTTCTTAGATAAATCTTAACACAGAAACTATCCGGATGATTTTTGAGCATAACTTTAACGAGTATGGAAACTCGTACAATAACTGGTAGAGGTAAATGAGAAGATTATTTTACTATTATAATCATCATGTCCTAACAGTTATCGGGAATTATATATAAAAAAACCTTATATAAATTTATCTAATAAAATACTTACTTGCATCTTCTAAATCTTATCAGTTGGCAGTTGCATCAAGTTCCCATCCCGCTTGGGAATCAAATGATGGTGTTGGCGTAATGTATGATAAGATATTAACTTTGCGTTCCTACCTAAGACCCAACCCATACAGCCCTCCCGCAATTAAGCAAATTTGCCGAGTCACTCTAGAAAGGTTACATGTAACGTCTCTAGTTACAGAACAAGCTGATGGGCAGGAGGAGAATCGAACTCCTATGACCGCAAGGTCGCCACATTTTGAGTGTGGTGCGTCTACCAGTTTCGCCACCCGCCCTTGGATGCTGCTCCACTAGTATAACTCAATTTTGGGACTTTGCAACAACTTTTGATATTCTTTGCTGTTTGCTATCGGCTCATGGTAAGTCTACCAGTTTCGCCACGTGCCCTTGGGTGCGCCTTCGCTCTCATACTCAATTTTTGAATGCAACAAGTTTTCATATTCTTTGCTGCTTGCCCAGCGGTCAATTTCTCTGGCGCGGAGAACTGGTACTGGATGAGTCAATTGTGCTGTCTGCGCTGCTTTGACCATTTCACCCAGTTCTGTCTTGCTAATATCATCGTAAGCGCGAGCTTGGGCAATAAAGGCATCTAAGTTAAGCTGCGGGGCTAAAGTGGGTGAACCACCAGCCAGCTTCATCAATACTGACATCACAACTTTCGGATTTTGGGTTGCCAACAATGCGGCGCGATCGCACGTAAACTCAGCACAGCGTACCCACTCTAAAAGTTGTGCCTGTATTGCTTGAGCAAGAAAGGCTCCCACGTTGGGAACAGTAGACGCCGCTAATATCAATAAATTAACCGGAGTCAGGTAAACGCTGTGGTCACACTTGAGGTGTCCCAATTCATGGGCAATCACCGCCTGATTTTCTTCTAGTGTGAGCATATCAATCAGGGAAGTGTGCAACACAATAAAAGGCTGTTTACCTCGCATGGCAAAGGTGTACGCATTAGGAGCTGGATGCTGCTTAACATACAGTTGGGGTGGCTCCAGATCCATGATTTTGCAGGCTTCCAACAACAACTCATGCAGTCTTGGTAGTTGTTTTTCACTTACCAGCACACTAGATGCAATGTTTTCTACATAAAAGACCTGCTCTGCTACTGGTCCCAACAGATTCCGCACAATCATGTCTATACCAGGTATTTGCTTGAGTGCTGTGGTTGCCTCTAGGTCTAGCGGATGACGAAAAGAGTCTGCTTTGAGACCAATCATCGGAGTTTTGAAGAAGGACATAGCGAAGCAAGCTGAAAAAAACGTTATTTTGGAGGGCTAGTTATAACCAGCCCCCCAAATTTAGTATAACGACAAGAAAGGAAAGTGAAGACCACCAAAGGTAAAGGTAAACAGTCTTGTTGGGGGTAGGGTGTGGGGTGTGGGGAACCCCAGACTTAAAAGCAGGGGTTTCAA
>CAZZXJ010000959.1:0-1979 GCA_964657905.1 uncultured Stigonema sp. | reverse complement strand
CTCCTGACTCCTTTTTTAGTTGGGTGTACTTCATTCATATGAGAACTGCTATAGTCATTTGTTATTTGTCGCTAAGGACCAATGAACAATGACAATTGCGTAAATTTAGTAACAGCAAGCGATATTTATGTGAGAGCAATTCTTCACTGGGGACTAAACTATGACGCTTACCACTTCTGAGCGAGACAATTTTGCCTTAACGCTGCCTATTACCCAAGCAGCCCGCAGGACTGCCCAAGAGTTTGCCCATCAGCAGCCTACTCCGGAAAAAGCCGAGCAAGTCCTACTGAATACGCTTTCGGTTTGGGTTGTGAGTGACTACTTAGATCTGATGAGTATTCCTACTGATAAAAACGTCAGTGATAGTTGGAACCCAGTTGTACGTCTGTGTGCGGATGTAGCTGACTTGGAGTTGCCAGGAGTGGGTCGTTTGGAGTGTCGCCCCGTGCGTCTGTACCAGCAGATGTGTTACATCCCCCCAGAAACCTGGGAAGAACGAGTAGGCTATGTCATTGTCCAAGTGGATGAATCGCTCCTAGAAGCAAAGTTGCTGGGGTTTGTCCGCAGTGTTGCAACCCCAGAACTACCTTTGAGTCAACTGCAACCTTTAGAAGATTTGCTCGAACACTTGGGGCAACTAAAACAAATCCCAGTCAGAACCTCAGTAAATTTGAGATCCTGGTTTGCTGGTATCTTTGAGGCAGGCTGGCAGAGTGTTGAATCCTTATGGAACGAGCCACAACTTAGACCAGCTTATGCTTTTCGCAATCGTGATACTGTTGAAGAAAAACCGCACGACCACAAAGAAGCCCTTAGCAGAAGGGCAAAGTTGATTGATTTAGGAATCGAAATTGCCAATCAACCCGTCATATTGATTGTTGAAGTCAGACATGAAGCTGACCAACAAACTAGCATTCGCCTCCAATTACGTTTTACTGGTAATCAAATTTACTTATTACCAAAAGTGCAAATGACGGTGCTAGATCAGTCTGGAGCAGTGTTTCTAGAGGCTCAAGCTAGAGGTGCAGACAACTTCATTCAATTACAGTTTAGAGGTGAACCGGAAGAACAGTTTAGTGTCAGGGTGGGATTGAATGATACAAGTCTTACAGAAAACTTTGTGATTTAGTCAAGATTTAGTGGTGACCCAAATAACTAACATCGGCGTTTAGCGCCGAAATGGCGGATTACCATATAAAGTAAGGAGTGCAAATATGACTTATGCCAAAACGGATTACTATAGTCGCCCATTCAAATATTTCTGAATTAGAGCAGCTTTACAAACATACAAGAAATGGAATTGAAAGTCGCCAGTATCAGATTATATGGTTACTAGCGCAAGGAAAAAACACAGAGGAAGTGGAGGAGATAACGGGTTATAGCAGAACATGGATTTATGCATTAGTTAAGAGATACAACGAATCTGGCGTTGAAGGATTAGGCGATCGCCGAAATCAAAATCAAGGAGCAAAGCCGTTAATAGAAGATGTTGAACAAGCACGGTTATGGCAAGTTTTACAGGGCAATGCTCCAGACGGAGGACTATGGAATGGTCGCAAAGTAGCAGACTGGCTGACGTGTATAACAGGGCAACACATTAGCAGACAAAGGGGATGGGAGATATTGCGGCAAATGACTTTTAGGTTGCGAGTACCTCGTCCATCTCATACCGAAAGTGATTTCTTCGAGCAAGAAGCCTGGAAAGATCGAAGAACTGAAAACGACCTACCCAGAAGCTGAAGTTCTACGAGGCGTGCGAGGATGGACACACCGTTTGTAAGGGCGCAATACCTTGCGCCCCTACGACTGTGGTCTATTAACCTGAAAATTGCTGTAAAATCGGAACCGGACATGATATGAAGACTCAAAATATTAGCAAAAAGCCCCCTCAGATTACTGAAAGGGGGCTTTTGTGGAAAAAATTACCTGGCATCGAGCTATTTTGACAGGAGGCTACCCTCCAACTATCGTCGCCGCAA
>CAZZXJ010000958.1:0-1980 GCA_964657905.1 uncultured Stigonema sp. | reverse complement strand
CATGCCCCATGCCCACCCCTAAAAGGAGTGGGATGAGTTTAATTTCTATTTATATTGTCTCTTTTACGATCATGTATATACATCTGGTTCTTGCATCTAATCGAGTCATGTTAATATCCTGCAATAAATTGCTAGCTTGCAGACAGACTCGATATAGCGTTTTAAGTTGGGCTGTTGTTGCTTCCACATTATTCCCCCGAAAACCTTAGACTTCAACGTACAGCATTTCCTAGAATTGACACATCTTGACACTCTCACAGACTCATGTGTAAGCCTCTCATCTGTCACTTCCTTATTGGTATCCCCGGTAGCGGTAAATCTACCTTCGCCGCACAACTGGCGAAACTCGGAAATTATCGCATTGTCTCCACGGACGCTATTCGCCAACAACTTTATGGCGATGCAATTATCCAAGGGGAGTGGTTAGAAATTGAGGAACTCGTCATCTCCCAGATCAGGGATGCGATCGCCCAAGGCTATTCCATCATCTATGATGCTACAAATGCCAAACGCTCATGGCGGATTGACTTGCTGATGAAGTTGAATTCCTCTGTTACCCCCCTGTGCGAAAATCGGAGAGGGGTTGGGGGTGAGGTTCAGTGGATGGCGTGGTACTTGCAAACTCCCTTAGAAACTTGCATTGCTTGGAACCAAAAACGCGATCGCACAGTTCCAGACATTGTCATAGAGAGGATGTACAAATCCCTGCAAGACTTCCCCCCAGTAGTAGAGGAAGGATTTGCAGCAGTAAAAGAAATCGATGTTACCTCACCACAGTTCGACATTCAACAAATCGACACCCTAATCAAAGGTCTTTCCCGTAGCATTATCAACTGATCGCCTCAGGACAACTGCTGGAATTAAATCCCTTTCCCGGCGGTGGTAAGTTTGCTGTTGATGAAGCAGCACTATTTTTCGTTCATGTTGGCGATCGCTTGGCTCACATCTGTTGGCGTTTCATACTCATTTAAAGGTAACTGCTTCAATAAGCGAAGGACTTTTTCATCAGCACCTTTTTGTTCAGCATGCTTAATCAAGTCTTTTTTGCTAATTGGGTAGTCAACTTCGTTCAAATTTTTCTCTAGCTGCACTGGGTTCACTTTAGTCATAATTATTCTCCTTCTGCTTCGAGGCTTTAGTTGATACCTGGCTTGCAATGGTAAACCATTAGCTCTGTGATGATCTCGTCCTGAGTCTTGTTGAGGTACACAGCGTGCTCATCCACAGATTCTACCCAATCTATAGGAATCCAGTGGGGAAGCCCATCCGGCGAATCACTCTTAGTCAGCTTAATGTACTTCTCGCCGTCCATGTGTTCTACAGTACCAATAGGCACTCCTGGTACGTTACCCTCGCTTTTGGTGTGTACCGTTAAGTGTTCCTTAATCTTTGATATACTCATTGTTACCTCCGAAAATTACTCAACTAATACTTGAATAGCTGTGCAACTTTAAAAACAAGTTTCACGCTCGCACCGTTTGGGTAGCAATATCTCGAAAATACAAAAATGTGACGCACTTTTATGACGTTACGTTTAAAGCACAGTCACATAAAAGTTATGAAGCATTGATTATATCCACCATTTTAGAGGTGGAAACCATACAATGTCTTAAGTGATGTTACTGAAGTTTTTCACTCAGCGTTTCTGGCTCTTTTACTTTGAGCTTTTGACTTTTTAATACTGAGCTTCCCTTCTGGATGGGGTTGGCGTGAAATTAGGTCAAAACCGCGATACCACCTTCCAGCCCCTAGTACAGCGCGACACAAATAAACAGACAGTTAGAAACAGGTGACACTGTCAGCTACAGTTTATTAAGTACAGATCGGCGGAATTGAACCAACCATTCCAAATCTACGAAAAGCTTACATTCTAAGCTTTTTGACTTTTGACGAACGCAAGCGCTACTAGTGCCATTCTATCTAGTACTGGGCGGCAGAAATAACTAGTACCGCTTGGCGGAATTAAAAATTAAAAATTAA
>CAZZXJ010000957.1:0-1996 GCA_964657905.1 uncultured Stigonema sp. | reverse complement strand
CCGTTTGTACACCATAATTGTTATGACCCCAATAAACTTGATTGAGGTACATTTCCAAAATTTGGTCTTTGCCGAGAATTTGCTCCAAACGAATAGCCAGTACAGCCTCGGCAATTTTGCGGGTAAATGCACGCTTTTGAGACAAAAACAGGTTTTTCACCAACTGCATGGTGATTGTTGAACCACCCTCCTTGACTCCACCTGCTGTCCAGTTGGTGACTACAGCACGCCCGACTCCTTTGGGGTTAATGCCGTGGTGATAGTAAAAGTCGCTGTCTTCGCTTGCTAATACTGCTCGCTTTAGTTCTGGAGAAATTTTATCTAAGGGTACAACTTCCCGATTAGCTTCCCCGTGGACACTCGCTAACAACTTACCCTTAACGTCATAGATGTAAGTCGTTTCCGACGGAAAGAAGTTACGTAGCTGTCTGACATCTGGCAAATTACGGAAACTAACGGCTAAGCCAACTAGTCCTCCGGCGACAACAGAACTTGCCAGCATGGTGACAGACAGTAGAGTACCGCCAGCTACCTGACCTACTCCTTTGAAAAAGTCAAACCCTGATGAAGCCTGACGTTGTGGCTGTTTATCTTCAAAAGTCCTAGACGACACGCTATCTCACTTCCTCACTTGTAAATATCAGTGTAATTTTTTCGGCGAAGCAAGGCGGTTAATTTTTTGTAATTATATTAGTCTGGCAGATAAAAAATTTGACAAATTGCCAGTGACCATAACCAACCTAACTTACACAGTGCAAAGCATAGTTAACAGTCAATCTCCTAGTATGACGCAAAATTTTTCTTGGCTGCGTCGTGGTACATCTGAAATTTTCCCACAACCAACGGATTCTGACAGTGAAATTGAAAGTCTAGAAAAACGCTTGGCGACCACAGACCGACCTTTGAGGATCAAATTGGGAATTGACCCTACAGGTGCGGATATTCACCTTGGTCATAGCATACCAGTGAGGAAACTGCGAGCTTTTCAAGATGCTGGTCATATAGCAGTACTAATTATTGGTGATTTTACGGCTCGCATTGGCGATCCTACAGGTAAATCTGAGATGCGTCGCCAACTAGAGGAAACAGAGGTGTTGCAAAACGCTCAGACTTATCTTGACCAAGTGCGACCTATATTGGATTTTGACACACCAGGAAGGTTAGAGGTGCGCTATAACTCTGAATGGCTCTCAAAGCTAGACTTGGGCAAAATTTTGGAGTTACTCTCTACCATGACAGTAGGGCAAATGCTGGCTAAGGAGGGATTCGCTGAACGCTATAGAAATGAGAATCCGATTTTTCTCCATGAATTCCTCTATCCCCTGATGCAAGGCTATGATTCGGTGGCTGTTGAGGCAGATGTGGAATTAGGAGGAACAGACCAGAAATTTAACATTGCTGTCGGACGAGATTTGCAGCGCCATTTTGGGCAAAAACCGCAGTTTGGGTTGCTGCTGCCGATTTTGATTGGCATTGATGGTGAGCAAAAAATGTCCAAGTCTCTGGGGAATTATGTGGGTTTATCGGAACATCCATTTAAAAAGTATCAGAAGCTGCAACAAGTTCCAGATAATCTTCTGGAACAGTATTTTACGCTACTGACAGATTTACCTTTAGATAAGCTACCAGAAAATCCGCGCGATCGCCAAAAAATGCTGGCACAAGAAATCGTCCGACAATATCACGGCCAAGAAGCACTCGTTGAGATTGAAAAAGGTGAAGTCCCCGAATTTTCACTTCTTTCCGTACCATTTCCGTCTAAGTTGACCTATATACTCAGTGCGAGTGGCTTGTGTAAAAGTAGTTCTGAAGGTAGACGCAAAATCCAAGAGAATGGGGTTCGCTTAGATGGCGATCGCGTTACCGATATCGATACAACTTTCCAGCACCAGAGTGAATTGTCCGGACGAGTTTTGCAAGTGGGTAAAAATAAATTTGTCCGACTTGTGCCTTAATATTGTTATCTAATACTTTTCCTGCTTTTGCAATCGATAGC
>CAZZXJ010000956.1:0-1998 GCA_964657905.1 uncultured Stigonema sp. | reverse complement strand
ATATACGGAGAGACGTGAGTGACAAATATGATATTTTGACCGAGGAGGTAAACACTGAGTAGAAGCAGACCTATTCCAAGAAGTCTGGTCATATTTTTTTAATCTTTGATGTATTTATAGCTACTATGAAATGTCCTACTTTGCCGTCTTGCGCCTGGAAATCTTAGTTGCATTACGGGTAATATAAATAACTTTTAAATTATCAATATTACAGGAACAGCATGGCATCGAAACTACTCGTTTGTCCTCAGTTGGAGTACGTAGCTACCCTTGTAACAGATTATTGGTGATCACAATTTGCGTTCCCGACACTTCGTTTATGTGGAGAGCGATGCTCAAAGATGATTTCTGAATATAGGGTTTTCGGCATTTTTCTGATAATTTCCCAATTAAAATCTAGGGAGTCTGGTGGCTGTCGGTTTTAGTCAGGTTTCCAGAGGGTTTTAAGTCAAATTTTTTAGTCCAGCTTGACAGTTTGGCTCCTCCCCAGGATTGAGCGACAGCATATGGCAACCTCGACTGACCGATGCGGTTAATTGCTAGCAAATTCTTTGACTCCCCAGCAAAGCGGTCCTCGCTATCGCTCATCGTCAGCGCTGCTTCATACCCCGCCTCTTCCACTAACTTCTCCGCCCGCGAATCATACCGACCAGCTGGGTAGACGAAGTAGCGCATGGGAATGCCTAGTTGATTTTCCAGTATGCGTTTAGACTCCATGACCTCGGTTCTGAGCTGATCATCTGGGAGCACTGTTAAATCATTTGGGTGGGTGACACTGTGAGCCATAATGGTTACCAGAGGATTAGCCGCCATCTCTTGCAGTTGGTTCCAAGTCACGTGATCTCTGCCAGTGTTTTTCCCGACATTTAAAGTATAAATTGCAAAAGCAGCTGGATAGTTGTACTTTTTCAGTAGTGGGAAGACATACTCATAGGCGCTTTCATATCCATCATCAAAGGTTAGCAGGACAGGTTTTTTTGGTAATGGTAGCCCAGTCCGGAGATGGGTAACTAGCTGATCCACACTAATTGGAGTGACGCCACTTGACTGGAGCCGTTGCAGATGTTGTTCAAACTCTTGTTGAGTGACATCAAAGAAAACTTGTTTCTTTGGCAGGATATCATGGTACATGATCACTGGGACTCTGGTCAATCTCGCCCTAGGATTGATTTCTGGCCAAGGGGTGGGATTCAAGTAGGCTGATAATTCATGGGCGATCACCAACTTACGTTGAGCATCTCTGAGAGTGACTAGCTCAGATTCGCTCCCGGAGTTGATCTGAGTCAGTTCATTTGTTATTTTCTGCGTGTTCGCCGTGTAGAGTGACGCTTGATCGGGTTTAAGTTGTGATAGACTCTTATTGATTACCTCTGCCGTATTGATGGCATTTTCAGCAATTGAAACATCAGGGTTACTAACAGTTTGACCATGCACTTCAATTTCTGTATTAGTAACAGCAACATCATCCACGACCACTTTAGGTGCAGGGTTTACGGTAGTCTGAATCAATTTGCTCACGCTTGGTGCTAAATTGTTGCGACTGTAAATGATTAACTTAGCCTGCTCAATTGCCTGAATATCCTCCGGATTGAGTTTGTCCTCTTGGGGAGTCTCGCCCTTATTAAGCAAGCATTTGAGATCAACAGTATTAACAGCAATTTTCTGGGTTAAGTTACAAACAACGGTGTTAGTTGCAACAACTAAAGGACGGTCTGCGATCGCCGCCACCGTGTTAGATGTGCTGCTTGTATCAGTAGTCGTATTGTTAGCATTAGGGGTGCTAGGGGTCACGGTAAGAGACTTAACTGTTTGCTCTACTTGGTTACACCCATCCAAGCCAATAATTAGCAACAGTACGGTTAATCCACAGATTTTACGCACTTTTTTTAGTAAGTGTTTATACAGCATCATCCAGGTAGCCAAGAGTATAGTTAGACAGCTAGCAAAATTTGTTAGGTACGGAATTGAGGAGGTCTTGCTGTGCTTTAGTCAGGTAAA
>CAZZXJ010000955.1:0-2001 GCA_964657905.1 uncultured Stigonema sp. | reverse complement strand
CAATGACTGCTAAGTAGCAAATTCTGACACCAACCCAGTTACAATCTGTAAAGAAACTGAGAAGGAAGGACGGAATGCGCGTTGTGATAGTAGGTGCGGGACTGGCTGGGCTAGCGACCGCCGTAGATTTAGCTGATGCTGGTTGTGAAGTCCAGATTTTTGAGTCTCGTCCGTTTGTTGGTGGTAAAGTTAGCAGTTGGGTAGATGGCGATGGCAACCATATTGAAATGGGATTACACGTGTTTTTTGGGTGCTACTACCAGTTGTTTGACTTGATGAAGAAGGTAGGAGGATTAGAAAACTTACGCTTGAAAGAACATATCCACACCTTTATCAACAAAGGGGGACAGACTGGTGCGCTAGATTTTCGCTTCTTGACAGGTGCACCTTTCAATGGATTAAAAGCATTTTTCACCACTTCTCAACTCTCTTTACAGGATAAATTGCAAAATGCGATCGCCCTTGGTACTAGCCCAGTAGTGCGGGGTTTGGTGGATTTCGACGGAGCGATGAAAACCATCCGCAACTTAGACAAAGTCAGTTTTGCCGACTGGTTCCGTCGTCATGGCGGTAGTGAGGGTAGTATCAAAAGGATGTGGAACCCTATCGCTTACGCCTTGGGTTTCATTGATTGCGAAAATATGTCTGCCCGTTGTATGTTGACAATTTTCCAGTTATTTGCTATAAGAACAGAAGCTTCAGTACTGCGGATGCTGGAAGGTTCGCCCTATGAGTACCTGCACAAGCCGATTTTGGAATATCTGGAAGCTAGGGGGACAAAAGTTTACACTCGCCGCAGAGTGCGGGAAATACAGTTTACTGAGTCAGGCGACCAAACCCGCGTTACTGGTATAGTAGTGGCAAATGGTGATACAGAAGAACTGCTGAGCGCTGATGTTTATGTTGCGGCTTGTGATCTCCCAGGAGTTCACCGCCTCCTACCCCAAGAGTGGCGTAAGTGGTCTGAGTTTGATAACATTTATAAGTTGGATGCAGTGCCAGTGGCAACAGTGCAGTTACGGTTTGATGGTTGGGTAACAGAGCTACACGATGCTGTTGAACGTAAACAGTTAAACCATGCTGCGGGAATAGATAATTTACTGTATACTCATGAGGCTGACTTTTCTTGTTTTGCCGATTTAGCTTTGACTAGCCCTGCTGATTATTACAGGGAAGGACAGGGGTCGTTGTTGCAGGTGGTGCTGACTCCAGGAGATCCATTTATTAAACAAAGTAATGAGGCGATCGCTTCTCATGTCCTCAAGCAAGTGCATGAGCTGTTCCCCTCTTCACGGGATCTAAATATGACTTGGTACAGTGTGGTGAAGCTTGCTCAGTCTTTGTACCGAGAAGCGCCTGGGATGGATGTTTATCGTCCTCAGCAAAAGACGCCAGTTGCTAACTTCTTCCTTGCAGGTAGTTACACCCAGCAGGACTATATCGATAGTATGGAGGGAGCGACGATTTCTGGACGGCGTGCGGCGAAAGCGATTTTGGAAAATGTGAAGAGGTAGCGAACCGCAACAGGCGCACCAGCGCCAGAGGAAGACAAGAAAATGGCAGACTGGCTAGAGCATAGTGTACAGGTAGAGGTAGCGGCTCCCATAGATTTAGTCTGGAGTCTTTGGGCTGATTTGGAGCAGATGCCCCGGTGGATGAAGTGGATTGATTCGGTAAAGGTTGCGAAGGATAATCCAGAGATATCTCTGTGGAAGCTGAATACTGGCAGTCTGGAATTTACCTGGAAATCCCGCATTCTCAAGGTAGTTCCCAATCAGATTATCCAGTGGGAATCGATTGATGGCTTGCCAAATCAGGGAGCGGTGCGCTTTTACGATCGCCACGATAGTAGTATCGTCAAACTTAGCTTTTCCTACGCTATCCCTGGCATTCTTGGCAAAATTATGGATAATTTGTTTTTGGGACGGGCGGTGGAATTGACTCTTAAAGCTGATATGGAGCGCTTTAAAGAATACGCTCTCCAGGTTAAAGAGTCAATAG
>CAZZXJ010000954.1:0-2003 GCA_964657905.1 uncultured Stigonema sp. | reverse complement strand
CCTCGCCGTTTTCTTTAATTTTGTAGTATAGGTAACATATAACTTTATCTAATGAAAAAAGACTGGCGCTCTTGGCGTCTTGGCGGTTCGTAAAAAAATGTCAAAACTCGCGTTTCTACACAGCCCAAAATTTATTTTAGGGCGATGCCTAAGGCATTTTTCTGCCAATTTGAGAGAGGGGTTGGGGGTGATGGTTCTCACCATATGACATAATTGATACAACGTAGTTCAGCTTTGAAATCAACCCTTAAGAGCTTTTTATTATGGTATTACGACTTTTATGTTGTAAAAAAATTGCCAATAAAGAAGTAATTTTGCTCCATTTTATGTATATCTACTGATTTTAAAATATTGCTTCGTCATCATTATTAAGACAGATTACTATAGTTTTAGTGACAAAGTTATCTAGCAACTTTTTTTAAATAATCTGCTCATGACTTCATTAGAGTCAGTTGTAACGACGGCTTAGTTAACCAAAAAGCAAATTCCCAATGGGGGCTAACTATTGATCGCAAGGGAGTGCGTTACTCTTCCCAAATCGAGGCTCAGAACTGACAATCTAGATGTGTATGGCAGTTGTCAAGAGACTCTTAACAGGCAGAATAGCGTTATCACCACCTTACACCTTCCTTGCTTCAGGAATTGAGAGAACCGTCGTCTTGGACGGCAAGTATGTTGCTTACCCCTGAGGGGAAAGTCGTAATTCAGTAATGGTAGAAAAAATATAATGAAATCTCTAACGTGTAACGATGAAGCAGCGAGGCTTGAGGTTTTGCGCCAGTATCAAATTCTCGATACTTCTCCAGAACAAGCATTTGACGATCTGGTTTTCTTAGCAGCCCAGATTTGTGGCACAGCGATCGCGTTGATTAATCTGATTGACGCTAATCGTCAGTGGTTCAAAGCCAAAGTTGGCTTGGATGTAGATGAAATGCCAATAAATTTGGGGTTTGCTCCCCTTTGTATGCATTTAGGCGATATTTTGATTATTCCTGACACCTTGGCTGATGAACGGTTTGCTACCAATCCTGTAGTCACGTCTTACCCCTACGTGAGATTTTACGCAGGGATACCTTTAATTACACCTGAAGGAGAGGCGATTGGGGTGCTGTGTATAGCTGATCGTCAAAAGCGGGAAATCAGCCTAGAACAGGTGGAAGCACTGCAAGCTATTAGCAGGCAGATAGTCAGACAACTAGAGATCCGACGAAATTTAGCTGAACTGGCAAGCATCAAAACTGACTATCAGCAGGCACAGGAAGCACTGCAGCAAAGCGAATCTACCCTCAGTAGCTTCTTCGACAGTGCGCCGATGATGATGGGAATTGTGGAGTTGGTAGATGATGAAATTCTGCATATTTCTGATAACGCCGCCACAGCTAAATTTTTTGGGGTAACCCCAGCCCAGATGCAAAACTACCTTGCCAACAACATCAGTTTGTCGCCAAAATATGTGCAAGACTGGATTCATTACTACCGTCAGGCACAACGCACCCAATCACCGATAAACTTTGAATATCCTCATGATACTCCTAAAGGTAAAAAATGGCTCAGGGCTACAGTCTCAGCAATTGCGGGAAGTTCTCTTCGCCGTCCGCGATTCGCATATATAATTGAGGATATTACCAAGCGCAAGCAAGCAGAAGAGCAAGTGTGCTGGAAAGAAGCGCTTTTACGCTCAATGACAAGCGTTTCGCCCCTAGCGTTTTATGTTGTAGATAACTGCACTGACAATATCCTTTATTTCAACGATCGCTTCTGTGAAATTTGGGGGATCGAACATCTGAAAGAGCAGATGGAACACTGCCAATTAAAGAATCACGATATCATCCCCGACTGTCTTAAATTAATAGTAGATACTCCCGCCTTTACTGAGTCGTGCCCACCTTTGCAAAGCGAAGAAAATCGTTGCGTTGTTGAAGACGAAATTCCGTTTACTGACGGGCGGATCATCCGGCGTTTCTCCACACAAGTCCGGGATGAGTATGATAAATATTTCGGGC
>CAZZXJ010000953.1:0-2010 GCA_964657905.1 uncultured Stigonema sp. | reverse complement strand
AGCTTATGATGCAAGCTTTTCGATGATTCTGAATGGTTGCTTTATTTCCGCCGTCATGTACTAGCTAGAACAGGGGGGCAGAAATAAATAGACAGATGACTCCTGACTCCGGTACAGACGTTCCGGCGGAACGTCTCTTCTAGAGATTTATATTCTCTGAATTAATAGCAGAAAATAGTGATGAATAATCCTCGTTAGCAAATGACATTTTCATCGCTATTTCTAAAATTTCCCGCACGCCTTCAATACTGCTGACATTTAGACCAACTGATTTGGCTTCATCTATAAACAAATCTGTGTCTTTCATCAAATGTTTTGTTGGGAAGTTGGGATTGGCATAATTTCCCTCCAACATGCGTTGTAGCTTTTTATCAAAGGTAGGTGCGTAAAGGGCACTTTCTCGCAGGATTTGCATAAACAACTCTACATCGATACCCTGACGCTGGACAAAACCAAGACTAAGGGCAAAGGCAGTTGTCAGGGAAGCAATGAGTTGATTTAGGGTTAATTTGAGTGCAGCAGCAGCTCCTACTGAACCTACAAGGATAGGTTCAGGACCAAAATTTTTTAATAACTCTAAGTGGCGTTGATATTGTTCTTTGTGTGCGCCTACCATGACAATTAGTTTGCCAGCTTTTGCTTCTGGGATACTACCTAATACGGTTGCCTCTAGATACTCGCCCCTAGCGGTCATGACTGCATCTCGAATTTCTTTACTTTCGGTGGGAGTAATTGTCCCCATTTGGATGACACTGCGTCCAGCCAGATTTGACGACGATCCATCTGAAAGTAGCAGACTATAAATAGCTACGGCATTAGTCAGCATCAGAATGACACAATCAGCAGCGCGAATTGCCTCTTCTGGATGTGCAGCAACTTTAGCACCCGCGGCTTTTAATGGTTCTAACTTTTCTGGGGTGCGGTTATAGGCAATTAGCTCTATATTTGCTGCTAATAACCTTTGAGCCATTGGTAGTCCCATTAATCCAGTACCCAGAAATGCTACCTTCATTAAAATCTCCTTTTCCTTGTTCAATTGTCATTAATTAAGGGAGTGGGGAGGTAAAGAATTAAAAATTAAAAATTAAAAAGGTGAATTATTCATTTTTAATTTTTAATTTATTTCCCTACTCCCCTATCTGGTAATCAGCCACCTGCGGCAAAAGAAGCCATAATCAACACTGAAAGTAAAATACCGGGGGTCAGTAGCGTCACTAGCATTAAAAAGTCATGGGTATTCATGAATTATTACCCTCCTATTATTTGTTTTATCATTGCAGTCATTGCTATGGTAGACTAACCAGCACCTACTTAGGATTAATTGAGTTTTGAGTTTTGATTAGTTATTGTAGTGTGGGCAATGCCGACCCTGCTAAACGCTTAAGTTTACTCAGGCAGAGAAAATCCTTTCAAAGAAAGAGAAATTTCTGCCTCACTCAGACCTTTACGTTGAACTAAGACGCCAAAACCGCCCAGTCCCAAAGGGTCTACAAGCTGGTGCAGTGCATCACGTAAGCTTAGTAACTCAGAGAGTGGTTGCTTAGTATGCGACAGGGCGGCTATGCGATCGCCCAACCCCAACGCCATCAAAAACAATCCTTGCTGGGTAAAACCAACTTTATCTAATCCGCAATGCTCACCCCATCGTTCCAAAGCAGTAAAGTCAACATGAGCTGTTATGTCCTGTTGTCCAATATTGGTATAGGGGTTGTTGTGGCGCTGATGCTGGTAGTAGCACTGTAGCGTTCCTTGCGATCGCCTAGGATTGTAATAACCACTGGCGGGGTAGCCATAATCTATTGTTAATACATACCCGCGTTGCAAGCGGTCTGCTACTATACTCAACCAGTGTAACGCTGCTAAATTAATTTCACTACGGTAACCATCTGCATAAGTATTTTGGGCAAACTCAATTCCAACTAAATCAAAATATTTAGCGATCTGTGGCGTTGAAGCTTCTCCCGTTATTTCTACAAATGGAGATGAGGGAGAGGGGGAGAGAGGGGGAGG
>CAZZXJ010000952.1:0-2023 GCA_964657905.1 uncultured Stigonema sp. | reverse complement strand
GGGGAGGGGTAGGGGTGGGGTGCTTTTATTATAAGTAATTAAGCGGACATGATATTAGAAGTTGATCGTGGAACATTTGGAAAAGTTTGATCTACTCTGACTTTCCTAAATATGCTTCCAAAACTTTCGGGTTGCACTGAATTTCTTTTGGGGTACCGTCAGCAAGATTTCGACCTTCCGCAAGCACCCAAACGCGATCGCACAACGACATAATCACATCCATATTATGTTCAATAATCAAAAATGTCATACTCTCCTGATTCCAAGCGCTAATCCGCTGGCAAATCTCATCAATTAGTCTCGGATTTACCCCAGCTGCTGGTTCATCCAACAAAATTAACTTGGGATTGGTCATCAGCGCCCGTCCCATCTCCAGCAACTTGCGTTGTCCTCCAGACAAACCTCCAGCGTAATCGTGTGCTTTTTGTACTAGTCCCACTGACTCTAACAGCAACATCGCCCGTTCTCGCTGTTGCTTTTCTTCTTTGGCTATTTGGTGTTGCTGGAATTGCACCCGCCAAAAGTTCTCACCGGTTTGTTTTTGCGTCGCCAGCAGCATATTTTCCAGCACCGATAACCTCGACAAAGTCCTAGCAACTTGAAAGGTGCGGATCATTCCCTGCTGGGCAATTTGGTAAGGCTGTAAGTGCTGAATGGGTTCGCCGTCAAAAACTACTCTGCCGCGTTCGGAGCGGATAAAGTTAGAAAGTAAGTTAAATAAGGTGGTTTTGCCAGCACCGTTAGGACCAATTAACCCAGTAATGCTCCCACTTGCCACTTGAATTTCGGCACTATCTACTGCCTTGACGCCACCAAAGCTTTTGCAAAGTCCACTTGCTGCTAGGAGTGGAAATTCAGATGATTGGTTATTTGCCAAGGGTGAGTTCCTCCTTTTTACCTAAGATACCTTGAGGACGCCAGATCATTAATACCATCAAAATCAAACCTATCACCATGATCCGAAATGCACCTAAACGTGCTTCATTAAGGGGGACGATTTTCGGCAAAAATTCGCGAGTCAGGGCATCGTAAGCAAAGTAAATCACCGCACCTAAGATTGTGCCAATATTATTACCAGAACCACCGAGAATTACCATGATCCAAGAGTCAAAGGTAAGTTGCGGTTGGAAATTATCAGGGTAAATGGCGCTAAGTTGCCATGCGAAGAAAGCACCAGCCATACCTGCGATCGCACCCCCTAGCATGAGCGATTGTAGTTTGTACCAAAAGACATTTTTTCCTAGTGCCTTGGGAACTTCTTCATCTTCGCGGATGGCTTTGAGAACTCGACCCCAAGGCGATCGCACTAAAATTTCTAAGCGCCAAAACACTAAAGCTAATGTAATCAGTGACAACAGCATTAAACCCGCTTTCGGGTTATAATTATACAGTGCGATCGCCCCAGAAATATAAAGTGCTACTGACAGTAGTGCAAACAAAATTCCCACTACTAGGCGAGATAAGAATTCTTGCTGACTACCCAGCTTCTTCTTGTGTGAACCAACAACAAGCGATGGTTGTACAGCGCGAATCCATCGCCACAACTGCCATAAAGTTAAGCCAGCCAGCAGTGTCAACAGCCCAATCATCAAAAGTTTGACGAACAAATTGGGTGTCATAGTGGATAGGGGTATAGAATAACTCTGCACACCAAAAGCCCCAGATATCCAAGTGTCACCTACGGGTAAATCCTGATTATTCACAACTAGACGAATCAGTTCCCCAACACCAATGGTCACAATCGCTAGGTAATCTTCCCGCAAGCGCAGAGTCGAGAAACCAATCAGCAATCCCAACAACGCTGCTACAACTGCCCCTAGCAGCGCCGACACAAGCAGGGGAACGCCTTTGAAGCTTAACAACACTGTCGTATATGCTCCCAGCATCATAAAAGCAACATGACCAAAGTTAACTAAGCCTGTAAAGCCCCACTGTAAGTTCAGTCCCAAGCCGAACAGCGCAAAAATTGATGTCGAAATAGCGAGGAAAATTAAGTAGTCAACCATGTTAGTTGTTAGTTGTT
>CAZZXJ010000951.1:0-2024 GCA_964657905.1 uncultured Stigonema sp. | reverse complement strand
CCAGATTTCACTGTTGCAAACCTCTACTGGTACTTTAAAGATAAACTTGAAGCACTTGCCTGAAAAAGTGGTTGAGGGCGATCGCCGTTGTGGAGCAATTCACTTTAGCAATCCTACACTGGCATCAGGCACGATTCACAGGCGAAGCTGATATTGTCTCAACAATTTCTTTAGCCACCTCTTCACTTTGCCAATAGCTGCCATGGGCATCACCCCCATGCAGCAGTGCTAACGCCGTTTGACTTATTTGCTTCGTCAGTAAGTTGGTTAATCCTGGCTCATGAGTGATGATATCTTGAAGATCTAAGTATTTTTTGTCACCATCCACCAGGCTGCTCATTAGTTCGCTTAATGGGTAAGCTATCGGGTCACCAGGATGAATGAAATTCCTCCATGGCAGCTTTTTCCCTTGTCGCACTTGCTGAAGATTCTCCAGTAGCTGCTGTAGCTTTGGTGTGATATCGTGACTACTAGACGTGGACGGGGTGCTTTCTGGATCATTTTTACCGGGATTTACGTCAGTCAGGCTGAAGATAGCGATCGGTGAACCCATAGTGTTAATACTGGCAAGTTGGATGCCTTTGCGCGGATTAGAATCTGCTCCGGATATCCCGTATATGACATCACGAATAGCCATAACATCATCATGACCAGGCACATCCTGGGAGTCCCATCGACTTGCAAACAGCAAGTCAAAGAGAATAACAGTTCCCCAACTGTGGGTAACTAAGTGAAGACGGTCATTTGGCTGATAATCCTTCAACCCCTCTACAGCCTGCTGCTTCATCTGACTGATAACCTTGGCACCGATATAGCGGCTGATGTAGAGTGCAGCATCCCCAGCAAACTGTAAAAGTTGCTTTTCCCGAAATTCTCTAAACCACATCTGGTTCCAAAGCGGTGAAGCTTTGAATGTTGCTAAAAGTTGATTTTCTGCATCTGTGTTTACGTTCCCCCAGTACAGGGGAACTGATTTTATGGTTTGGGAAGGATCAATATGGTTATTAATACGACTGATCAGGTCGCTAGCGTAAGCAGGTTGTTCACGTTGCTCTCGAGTATTAACGCCATGAATGAAAAGTATGTATTCCATAGATATAACACAAACTCTTTCTATAAATTAGAGAAGTTAAGTTTTGTTGAATAGAACGTTAAGCTTGGGTGCCTTCCTTCTACATGCTAAGTAGGAGTAAGTGAAATCAACTTATGCACTTACAGCAATTTTCACCTAAATGAACCACACCGTTTGTAAGGGCGTTCGCATGAAAGGCGTTCCCGTAGGGTACGGCACCGAAACCCCCTACGACTGTGGTCTGATTACCTGAAAATTGCTGTAATTAAGAGATGTCACCAGAATTAAATGTCAATCAACATGAGTAAAACCACAGAGACTATTTTCGGCAAAATAATTCGGCGGGAAATTCCAGCTGACATTATTTATGAGGATGACCTAGCGCTTGCCTTTAAAGATGTCAGCCCCCAAGCCCCCGTTCACATTCTCGTCATTCCCAAAAAACCTATTACCACATTAGCCGAAGCCGAATCTCAGGATCGTGACCTGCTGGGGCATCTTTTGTTAACAGCTAAGCATGTTGCTGAACAAGCTGGACTGACCAACGGCTATCGCGTTGTCATCAACACTGGTCCCGATGGTGGTCAAACCGTTTACCACTTACATGTGCATATCCTAGGTGGACGGCAGATGAGCTGGCCTCCTGGTTGATGTGCATGGGAAGTAGGGGCGGGGTCCCCCCGCCCACAGGTAAGGATAAACGCTTACCCTTACCCTCCAGATTCCCTACTCCCATAATATTCATAAGCAAAACCAATCATTTATATAATAAAAGTTAAATTAAAAAACCTTTACAAATCTCAATTTAGCTTTTAATCTAATAAACAGGTAGGCAATTCGACTTACACAAATCATAAAAAACCTCGCAATTATAAAACCATGACCACAACCCTACAGCAACGCAGCAGCGCCAATGTATGGGATCGGTTCTGTGAGTGGATCACCAGCACAG
>CAZZXJ010000950.1:0-2029 GCA_964657905.1 uncultured Stigonema sp. | reverse complement strand
CAAACCTTGAACAACGCAAAGTCGTGCTTCTAGCCCTAGGGTTATGGAATAATTAGTCTAAACTCCAGTATAAAAAAGTAGAGGCTCGTCTGTGGTTGTTGCGTTCCCCCCCCTCAATAACAGAAGAATTATTGGGTAAAGTGCCATCGGGGGTAATTTGGGCAGAAGCAGAATTTGTAGCTAAGGCGATCAGTTCAAAAAATACCCTGACCTGGGGTTAGTATATTGTCAGGATCGTAGCGCCGCTTGGCACTTAAGAACTTCTCCCAAACCCGACTAAAGTGCTGCTGCCAATCTTCTTGGGAGAATGGAATAGCATCAATTGGGTAGCGATAACCACCTTTCTCGCGGTTACGCTCAAAGAATGCTCGGTTATCAGCAACCATGCGGTTGATTACATTAGTATCAGTTGGTGCAGTCCGTAAAATATTGAATAGGAACACAACCTCCTCGTCGGGAACTTGGAAAAGTGGTAACTTAAAGCGGTTCGTCTTGACGGGATATAGCAAAACTGGACCATTACCTGTATCAGCTAGTGTCAAAGTTGAAACTATTTCACCAACATAATGAACAACTGCCGTACTGGGGACAAAAACAGCAAACCAGGGATGCGGCTGTGACCATACACCGATGGATTTGAGAAAGGCGATTTGTGGCGCTAAGCGATTAAGAAAGTCAAAGTAAGACTTATCCTCTATTTGTTCCGTCCCCTGAATGTAGCTCAACCCAGTAAGTAGAAGAGTGTTGTCTCTTTCAGTAGGTGGACTATAAAAGCTAGCCGCTTCCAGCATATAACGCCACCCACCATTAGGATCGGGTACAACTTGACCTTCTACATAATTGAATCGTTGATCAGCAATTAGTAAACGTTGATCACCAGTAAAGGCAGACAAATTGTCATAATACAAAAGAAACACACGGGTATTAGTAAAGGCGAAGATTAGCCGAATTGTTGCCTGTACTATAATTCCGCACTGACCCAAACCAGCTAGCACTGCTTCAAATAAATCGCGGTTTTGGTAGGGGGAACAAGTTTCCAGTTTACCCAAGCCAGTCACAACTTGAAGAGATAGCACATTATCAACCTGCACACCATAGCGATGGCTTGCACCACCAATCCCACCCACTGACAACGTGCCGCCTACCGATAGTTCCAGATAATCAGTCAGGACTGGTGGTGTCAATTGTTGTGGCAGTGTTGCTAGCAATAGCTGACTCCACAGTACGCCAGTGTCAACAACAGCCTGCATAGCATCAATAGAATGAATCGTGTTGAGCGTACTCATGTCAATGACAATGCCATCACTCACTTGTGGCTGACCGTAAGTAGAGTGACCCTGACCGCGAGATGCAACCTTAAGTTTATGAGTACGAGCAAATTTTATAATCTGGATAATATCTTCAATTGAACCTGGTTTGAGTACGGCTAGAGGTTGACGATGCACTATATGACCAAAATCATCAGCAGCTACAGCCCTTGTGGCATCATCAGTGTAAAGCACGCCGTCTAAATGCGGCACATGAACAAACGAGTCTGCTGCTAAAGCAGACGTAACCCACGAATGATTGACTACATCGAACCCAATAACAACAGTACCAACAATCAAACCTTTTAAAATGGCACGGCGCGAGGTTTTATCTTTCATTTGAAAATTACGCTCGTTTTTTATGTCTAAACAACGAAATGGATTTATGAAATAAGCTATATGCTCGTTTATTGTTTCACATGATGGGTATAAATAATTAGTTTTCTAACTGGGTTTTTAGGTGTAGCAAACAGTGTCTATAGTATTAACTGTCCTGACGCGACCGATCGCGTCTCTACTAAACCGTATTGGCCTTTAAAGTCCAAAAGTTGTAACTAAATATTAAGCGGTCAAATATTCACTTGACTCTCCAGTCAACTAGAGAGTACAAAATTGTTTGAGTTGGGATATCAATCAAAGGGGTTCATCTCACATGGATATCACACTCAAACTGCGAGGCATGAGTTGTGCCTCGTGCGCTAGGAATATCGAAGAAGCGATTC
>CAZZXJ010000949.1:0-2036 GCA_964657905.1 uncultured Stigonema sp. | reverse complement strand
CTACCGGGCAGGCGAGGCTTGCGGGGTGGTTGGAGTTCGGCAATCAGTCTGGCGATAGCTTCGCCGGAAAAAATCTGCACTTCTTCACCGGGTTGCAGACTTGCAATCAGTTCGGGTAAACGAAGTTGAGCTTCTGTTAATGGAATCCGTGTCATTGTTTTGTGCTTCTATGCGATCGCTCTTGCTTAATTTTACCTAATTTGACCTGAGTTCGACGTAAAAAACAAGACTGAAAAGTAGACACAGTAAACTTTGTAGCAATACAAGCCTATGTTCCTGTAATGTCAATAAGATTCAATAAATGAGAATGAACAGGAATGGTGCTAAAAGGGAGTAAAATGAATTCGTGACGAATTCATTTTGGGAAATGTATAATTACAATCTGTCCGCCAAGAGCGATTCTTATCCAGGGAGCCACAATCATGCGATCGTAGCCAATAAAATTGATTTTGGGGAAAATATTGAATTAGACACACAATCAAAAAATCTAAAGAACATGATTTTGTAATTGAATCAGAAATAATGAAATAATCGAAGTTAGAGAGGCTCAAAAGCTAAGTATAATAATTTTGCAATTAAATAAAAAAACAATAATGAAATAATCACACAATCTATAATTACTTCAAGATAAGTAATTATAGAGTTTTTTAGAAGTCTCTTAAATAGTAGTGAGAGCCAAAGGTTCAGTAGGGAAGAAATATGATTCTTGTAGTGAATCTAATTCTTCTATCGTTAGATTTAATGAAGGTTTTTTATCTTGGTACGTATAAGCAATTAAACCTGCAATAACATTAACCATGAAATTGCCAACGCCCTCCGGGTTCGCAGTTGCTACAACGGGGGGAACCCCCGCAACGCACTGCTCACTGCGGTGGCGAGTGTGTTGAACTTGAGAAATGTTTTTTAATTGGTCATTAACCGTCTCTATCAAAGAACGCTTTCTCAACAAAATTTTATCAATTAAAGGTATTAAGCGATTTTTCATATTTTTTTTAATAGTTGTAATAAGTTGAATATTTTGGTGGAGGAGAAGCTCAAATAATTTTTGAGAAATATACCCTTTGTCACCAAATAATTTACCAAACAGATTTCTGGTCATTTCTGGTACTGGTTTACGATCATCTACGTTGGCAGGGGTTATCATAAAAGATAAAATTTCTCCGAATTCATTAATGATTAAATGTAATTTAAAGCCAAAGTACCATCTAACAGAACTTTTACCCCAATTGGCTAACCCTTTGAAAACTTTATTACGTTTAGCTCTTGGATTTAAACAGATTTCTAAGGAAGTTGCATCAATGAAGTTGATACCAGTACTATGTCCACGACGCAGATGGAGATACCAACATAACGGTACTAAAGCACTTTTCTCCAGTTCTACAAATCGGTTATAACTTACAAGATTAGGAAAATATTTTTGCAAGTGTTCAGATACATGTTTAGTATAAAAGTCTTTGAAATTTCTATATGATGATTGATGAAAATAAATAATTATTGTCATAACTTCGCTTAAACATAAATTAAATTTTTTATGACGTTTTCGCTCACTTGTAGATAGTAATTCACGATACCAAATTTCTTCAAATTCTTTACAAAAGTCATCCACATCACAAAACAGTTTTTCTAATTCCATGTTTTTATTTACCGATATATGAAACAATCAAGAAATCAATAGTTCCACAAAAATTACGATTTCAAATCCTCAGGAGACAAAGTTTGTTGATAAATTTCGGAAATTGTTTTGGCGATTGATATTCGGGCTGATTTTTTAGAGAGGAGAATTTCTTTCGCTATTTCAATCGCTTGACTATAACTCAGCATAGATTTTGTGACAAAATCCGACTTCAATTCTTGACCTTCTAAATTCGATTGTGTGATTATTTCATTTTTAATAGTCTTTGATTTAGTAGCAAAATCACCTTCTTCCAAGTTTGATTCTGTATCAAATTCAATATTCTCCCCAGAATCAATTCTATGAGCTACTTGACACTCCCCATGCCTAAAGGCAAGGGGATTCTTTAAGAAGTTTTGCCATA
>CAZZXJ010000948.1:0-2048 GCA_964657905.1 uncultured Stigonema sp. | reverse complement strand
AGAACGCCCCTTCACATCAGCCAAACTAGTTGCATCCAACACTTCTCCTGTGGTAAAATAACCAGCTGCCTTTTTAGCTTCAATTTCCACCCGCGCATCTGGGGGGATCAACTCTTCTGGAATCGGTATGCGTTCCACAATCTCAATTCCCGATTGAGTAATGGCGTCGTACTTCATATTACTCATCGACACCATGCGGTCGATACGGGTAATGCCCAACCAATGCAACACATCCGGCATCAATTCTTGAAACCGCATATCTTGTACACCCGCCACACATTCAGTGCGCTCAAAGTAGGCATCAGCGCGATCGCCTCCTTCTTGGCGCTTGCGGGCATTATAAACCAAAAATTTAGTCACCTCTCCCAAAGCACGTCCTTCCTTGCGGCAGTAGATAATCACACCAGCACCGCCTTCTTGCGCTGTTTGCACACACACCTCAATTCCATGGACAAGATAAGGGCGACAGGTGCAAATATCCGAGCCAAACACATCAGAGCCGTTGCATTCATCATGTACCCTTACAGCTAGGGGTTTATTGGGGTCAGCGATACTCAGCAGATCTCCTAAGATATACACTGTAACGCCCCCAATAGGTGGCAAAAATACCTCCAAATCTGGTCGCGTTATCAGTTCTGGGAACATTCCCCCAGTTTGTTCAAATAAGGCGCGGCGCAACGCTCCTTCTGTAATTTGGAACCGCTTGGCAATTCCGGGTAAATACCAAACTGGCTCAATTGCGGCTTTAGTAACAACCAAATCGCCACCAGGTTTCATAATTTTACCATCAATCTGCAAGCGTCCTTTTGCCACCGACTCTTGCAGTTCTGGCATATTGATATGAGCCTGGGTGATGGCAATTGTCGGTCTGATGTCATATCCCTGTTCGTAATAGGGTTTAAACACCTCGCCAATAATCGCCCCAAACGGGTCAAGGGAAACAATTTTATCTGGGTCAGCCCAGCTTTTGTATGGTCCAATATGCTCTATAGGGGACGTGTTGGTGAGATCCGCTCTGTGATCTGATTGAAGTGCGCCGCTAGCTATTGCTAATGCCCGATAAACCGCATAACTGCCAGAGTGAGTACCAATAACGTTGCGGTGTGCCTGCTTGTTCAGCGTAGCAATCACTGGACCTCTTTGCATGGGATCGCCTGCTCCCCAGTGAATAGGAATTGGTTTGTGACCAAAGCGACTGGGATGGGAAGTGAGAACAATATGCCTGAAAACGCTGTTTTGCTTTGGCATGTCGTTGCTTTTTTTGTGAATTTTTATCAATTTTTAATCATTAGCGATTTGTCAACAACTACCTGGGGTTGCGATTTGCGATCATTGTGGCATACTAATGACCAACCACTAAGGACTCTCAATCTGAAGTATGGCATTAATCGTATTGCAGACTACAACATACAACACATAAATTGTTTAATTTACAATTTAAGGTTAAAAATTTTCAACCAAATTGAAAAAGTAATTTGTTAGATAAGTTTCTGCAAACTTTAATCTAAATATACAATAACCAACCAGAAATTTATGGATTCTTTATTTATCAATTCCTTACTGGAAGACTTGAAAAATCCCGATGAAACAGTGCGTGAACAAGCAACTCGAAAAATCTGGCGCATCTGGTTTCAGCAAAAGGGAATTTATGGGCTTGAAAAAATTGAACACAGTCAAAAGTTACTGGATGCCCGGAAAATTACTGAGGCTGAAGCTGTGCTAACAGAACTAATTAACGCTCAACCTGATTTTGCCGAAGCTTGGAATCGCCGTGCTTTTCTTTACTACTCTATCAGTGAGCATCAAAAGTCGCTCTTCGACTGTCAAATGGTCGTCCAGCTTAATCCAGTACATTTTGGCGCACTTCATGGTATGGGCTTGTGTTATGCTGCCATGGGAAATTATGTTGAAGCTATCAAAGCTTTTCGCCACGCCTTAGAAATTCAACCCTATTCCCAGATTAATCAAAAATTCATTTTAGAATGCACACTCCAATTAAATTAAGACAGCAAACAGTAGACATCTCCGAAAAACAATGTAGAGACGCG
>CAZZXJ010000947.1:0-2050 GCA_964657905.1 uncultured Stigonema sp. | reverse complement strand
TTACAGGCGACATGACGCAAACTGATTTACCACTTCACCAACAATCGGGTTTAGGAGTGGCTTTACAAATTCTAAAACACGTTGAAGGCATTGCCTTTTGCGAATTTTCCCAAAAAGATGTCGTGCGCCATGCTCTGGTTCAGCGTATTGTCGCTGCTTATGAAAAATATGAAAAATAGGAATTGGGAATTGGGAATTTGGAGTTTGGAATTTGTATTTGGGGTTAATTTATGTCAAATAATCACATAGCAATTACTGATAGAACTAAGAAATTTGCCATTAGGGTGGTTAAAGCTTGCTGTTTTCTTGATGAAAAACCTGGGGTTTGTAGAACATTGGCTAAACAATTACTTCGGGCTGGAACTTCTGTAGGTGCAAACGTGAGAGAAGCTCAATCTGCCCAATCAGATAAAGACTTTATTAGCAAATTAGAAATATCTCTCAAAGAAGCTAGAGAAACTCAATATTGGCTGGAGATACTAATTGAATCGGAGTTAGTAGAAAAGCCAAAGTTTGAACCAATTCTTCAAGAAGCAAACGAAATCGGAAAAATATTAGTTGCCTCCACTAAAAAACTCAAACAAAAATAATTACGAATTAATTATGATAGGAATTCAAATTGAAGGAAATTTACTCGCCCCAGATATGACAAGCTTGTTACAAACAGGCAGTATCAAAGGACAAGCACCAGAGGATTTTGGTTTTGCCAAAACGGATAAGCTAGCAGATGAAATTGCTACCGCCTGGGGAGATGCCAAAGCTTACTGGACAGCGTTTCAACGACAATTAGCAAGACTTGCTACCGATGACCCTGCTACAAGTGCGACCCGTGAAGTCTGGGCAGTGCCGCTACTACGCAGTCTCGGTTATAACCCCGTGTACACAGCAAAAGCCGAAGTTGTAGAAGGACAAACCTACGCCATTTCTCACCGCGCCGCAAAACCTAACGACTCCTCAATTACGAATTACGAATTATCCCCCCATCCATATTATTGGTTGTCGCGTAAAAGTGGATCAGCGTCCTCCGAGTGGTACACCCAGATTATCGGCACATGCACTGGTGCAGGAGTATCTTAACAAGACAGAACATCTGTGGGCGATCGCCACTAACGGTTTTCGCTGGCGGTTACTGCGCGACTCTTCGCTGATGACGCGCCTGACTTATATCGAATTTGACCTTGAACAGATCCTCAACGGTGAAAACTTTGCGGAGTTTGGGCTATTTTATCGGCTTTTCCACCGTTCTCGCTTACCTGAAGGTGTGGATGATGCGGATAAGTGCCTGCTGGAATATTACCATCAAGAAGCCCTACAACAGGGAGGACGGGTACGCGACAAACTCCGGGATGGGGTAGAAGCAGCCCTAGTACATCTCGGAACGGGTTTTCTCCAACATCCGCAAAATGAACACCTGCGGGTTCGTAGTAGCGCTTCAGCGCCGGTTCCAGATGCAGAAACACTCAATCACCCAGTTCGTAGTAGCACTTTAGGGTCATTTAATCAAGATGCGCTGAAGCGCAACTACGAACAGGATTACTACCGTCAACTTTTACGGCTAATCTATCGCCTATTATTTCTCATGGTGGCAGAATCGCGGAATTTATTATTTATCGGAGATGATCTAGAGAAAGCGCGGATCTACCGTGAATATTACAGCATAGAGCGACTGCGAGAGTTAGCCGAACGCCCTAATTATCGGCGGGAAGGTTTTCAAGATTTGTGGCAAGGTTTGTGGGTGACATTCCTGCTGTTTGATGAAAACTGGCGGGGGGAATTACTCGGTTTGTCACCCCTGAATGGTGATTTATTTGGTTCCAATACTCTCCCAGATTTAGCTGGTTGTGCGATTGATAATCACGATTTAATGGTAGCAATTCGCCACCTCTCCCTGTACCAAGACAAAGCACAATTACGACGTGTAAATTATGCAGCGTTAGACGTCGAAGAACTAGGAAGCGTCTACGAAAGCTTGCTAGATTTTCACCCCCAAATAATCCATAATTCCGAATTACCAACTCCTGATCTCAAACCCAATTACGAATTACGAATT
>CAZZXJ010000946.1:0-2055 GCA_964657905.1 uncultured Stigonema sp. | reverse complement strand
CGATAGCGCAGCGTTAGCGAGGAACGAGCGTCGGAACGAGCGTCACCCGAAGGGCAGGAGCGCCCCTACGACTATGGTCTGATTACCTGAACATTGCTGTAAAGTACGCTCACCTTTATTCTCTGCGAATTCCTAAATGTTCTCCGACATCAATGTAAGGTGTTCTATCTCTTTCACTCGCATAAGGCGCACCTGTAGGATGCCACGCAAAGAGATTGGTGAGCGCCCGCACAGGATTTTCATTAGGTTTGAGAGTCAATATTAACCTGTCACACCTTCCATTGAATTCACTAGCGGTACAAATCACGTTTTGTCCGTTCATGTAGCCGATAGTAACAAACCGCAACTCTTCGTTGCGGCGGTAGTGTTCCAAGCGTTCGCTCACATCTTGACAACGCGTCAGAGGATCGTAGCCGGCATTTCTGAAGTAATCGGAAGTCCAGCGAATCCAAGGTTCAGTGTCACCTCTGTAATTTTGATACACTGTTACGGGATTGTTTCTTGAGGTATCACAATAAAATCCTCGCCCACGTTGAGCTTGACTGGGCTGACTGATACTTGCAGTTGTGCCTAGGGTGACAACAGCCGCAACTAAAAGGTTTGTCAATCGTATTAATTTCATGAGTAACTCTACAAATTTTGAGTCAAAACTTTTTTTGCTACTTTATATCTAATATTATTGACCTTGGTATTGTTAAGCGCCGTAATATTATCAATTTTTTAACCTAATTTATTACAAATTTTACAAAGATACTTCTTCAAAACTCCAAGCCAATCAATTGATTCCTTATATGATATTAATAAGGGTGCGAAGTGATTTCAGTAAATCGCAAAGTTTTTCTCAAAGGCGCTCACAGCATAACAAAATATTGCACTCACCTTTGTGTTGAGGACGTCGTCAGTTCGTGAACATCTGGTTTCCAAAAGCTGGTATTCTTCTGGTTAGAGTTTAGGTTTGTTTTCGTCAGGTCAAATGACATAAGTTTTCTTCTTGGGTATTTTTATAGTATTGGGATGCACCACCCTAAATGAAAATCAAACTCAAACCTGTCGCAATGCGGCTTAGAGTGGTAGCCGGATGTTCGTAAATTAAATAGGATTGCTATATCCGCATACTTAGTTGTTTGCCGAATTTATGAATAACTACGCTCTAAGCATAAAACTTCATGCCTTGTAGTTACTTCAGAAGAAAGTCATGATCAATCCATGACTATTGTCACAACTGCGAAAAGAGCGGGACATTGCTCGTGACCCTTTAAGGCATCGAGTCAAATCGAAGGGCACTTGCCCCACCAGGGATGGGAAAACGGAAACATTGGGGAGGGAGTGGGAAACACTACTCCCTTACCGGGTTGAGAAACCTTGAGAATGGTGCAAGAGATGAGTTAAGCGCCTTGAACCGACAATAGCGGAATTAGCTGCTTTAATAAAAGCATCTACTTTTTCCAACTTGAGTTTAAGTTTGTAACGGTTTTTGCCCATATCCCAGGTGAGGCTGGCAAAACAATAACCAACATTGCAGTTTTCTTCCGGATCCGTTGCTAGAAAATAACCCTTGATGCCATTTACCAGAGACACTACCTTACCAGAAGGACGACGAACACCGAATTTACGGGTGAGTCCAGACATGCGACCAAGGGTACAAACAGCAGATCCGTGACAATCAGGCTCAAAATCAAGCGAAATTCTGTAATCCGTTGCAGCAGCAGTATCTACATCACCGTAGAGGGGCATTTCACTATATATAGCATTAGGTAGTAGAATCGGAATGCGAGTCTGTGAAAGCAATTTAGGTAGGACATTTTGATAGTTAGGGCGTTGAACAGACTCATTGGATTGAGCCGTTGCGGTCGTATGAGTGCTGCCAGAAGCTGGTGGTAATTGCAGTAAGAACGAAGCGAACAGGAGAACAGGAAGCATTCGGGTGGAGCCAATTGTGGGATGAACAAGCATGAAAGGCGATCGCTATGAATGGGCTTTTTTGTCAGACTATAGCAGTTCTCATATGAATGAAGTACACCCAACTAAAAAAGGAGTCAGAAGTCATTCGTCAGA
>CAZZXJ010000945.1:0-2056 GCA_964657905.1 uncultured Stigonema sp. | reverse complement strand
AACTAACAACTAACAACTAACAATGTTCCAGAGTCTACATATCATTCTCAACGCATTGCCTAATTTGCTGGTTGGTGCTGGGGTAACACTTCAGCTCACCGCAATGTCTGTTTTCTTAGGTATGGTTGGTGGGTCTTTAATTGGAATGGCCCGTCTTTCGTCAATTTTGCCTTTGCGCTGGGCGACTCGTGCTTACGTCGATTTCTTTCGCGGTACGCCCCTGCTGGTGCAGATTTTTATGATCTACTTCGGCTTACCAGCACTGGCTCAAAGCTTGGGCGTACCTTTGCGCTTTGATCGGTTAGTCGCTGCGGTTACAGCTCTCAGCCTCAACGCTGCTGCTTACATTAGTGAAATTGTCCGCGCCGGGATTCAATCGATTGAACCTGGGCAAACAGAAGCAGCAAGCTCCTTGGGTATGAGTGGAGTGCAGACTATGCGCTATATTATCTTTCCACAAGCGCTACGGCGAATGATTCCACCATTAGGAAATGAATTCATCGCTCTGCTCAAAGATACTAGTCTCGTAGCAGTTATCGGCTTTGAGGAATTGTTCCGGCGCGGTCAATTAATTGTCGCTGACACTTATCGTTCTTTCGAGATTTACACCGCAGTTGCCATAGTTTACCTGGTTCTCACCTTAATTGCATCCCAATTTTTCTCTTTTCTGGAAGTTTGGCTAAACCCAGTCAGACGCCAGAAAAGCAGCCGTAGGTAAGCTGATTTGGGCGTTGCTGATTTATGGAATGATTTAAGCAAGGGTGAACAATCCATCGTTGTGTGTTGATGGTTAATGAGAATCGCGCAACCATGATGCCACATCCGACTCAGACCAAGGCGGTGGGGGTGGAGCGCTGTAGTTAATAAAGTAATCGTAACCCAGTTGCTCGTACAGTTCATTAACCAACTTTTGTAAGTCTACTATAGGAGCGGTGTCCTCAGGTCGTACAGGAAGTTCAAAGGGAGGGATACGATCGCTTAAATCGAACGGGTACAGGTCGGCTGTGGGGCGAGTATCTGAGCGACTAACTAAGATGCGATAGTGACTGGTAGTGTTACTCAAGATGGGCAAGGGTTCTCCCTCTCGGAGCAGGTCAATCTCTACTAGATGAGTCAAACTCTCCAACACCTGCTGCCGTTTAGATTCGTACTTATGCCGCCCGTCCCCCCTTTTGTTAGCAGGGGAAAGAATTTCAATTGCTGTCACCACCTCTTTTGTCGCTGCATCTTTCACCTCAATATAAGATTGTCTTACTTCTTCAAGTAGGGGAACGGCAACTTTAATCGGTAAAGTTTGCAGTTCTGACACGGCGACGGTAGTAGTGATTTGTTCGCGCATCCGGCGCTGCTGAATGGTTAAGTCAGGTCTGCCAATAGCGATCGCCATATCGCCACTCACTTTATAGACCCACTTATCCGTTACCACCCGATATTTTGGTAGGAGTTTGGGAATCAAGTCAAGAGCTAGCGCCGCAATCAAGTGGTTGTGGAAGTCTGACCAGTAATCCGACTGTTCGAGATAGGGATTCATCCCAGGAAATGGGTTAGGCATATCTTTTCGCAACAGCTGAAGTGTAAATTGTTAGCCCGTATTTTTTTCCCTTGAATAATCTTTTATTTTAGCAACATTCCCACTGGCATTGCCATCGGCTTTGCACTCCATTCTTAGTTTATTTTTAACTGATTCATCCCGCATTTATGCAACGCCGATTGACAGGTAGGACAGTTCATCACCCGCTTTGTGTGACACCCCCTTAAATCATTCCATAAATCAGCAACGCCACTTTTTATTCAAGAAAGGTGCATTTATGCATGGGGTAATTACGAATTACGAATTATTCGGTCACTAGGGTGACTGAAACCGCGATCGCACCAACATCAGATTGTGTTTGTCTTGTCAACCATTATTTCTTGACCGACGCGTTAGCATCAGATGCATCTTGATCAGCCCTATGACAGATGAAAGTTTCGGCTACATGACCAACTTTACCACAGGCGAATCAATACTACTCGGTTAAGGATTTGTGGTGGTAATTTAAGGTGTGTAGAGACGCGA
>CAZZXJ010000944.1:0-2074 GCA_964657905.1 uncultured Stigonema sp. | reverse complement strand
AACGAGCGCGGAGGGATTTGAACCCCCGACCAACAGAACCGGAATCTGTTGCTCTATCCACTGAGCTACGCGCCCTTACTGCTCTATAGTATAACACTTTTATGAGAAAATTTGCACGTCAGAAACCCGGTTTCTTAAACAATACTTTCGCCAAAATGCCCTCACTCTAGAAGAGTGGGGCTATACAAACAAAGGCTGCGGAGGCAGCCTGCAAGAATTCTAGCCCACGGAGGTGGGCTTCGTTTGTGTAGCCCCAGGCTTATAGCCTGTGGGGCATTTCAGAAATTGGCGAAGGTATTGTTAAAGAAACCGGGTTTCTAGGTTAAAGGAAACCCATAGGGTCTACTGGTGTACCATCCCGACGAACTTCAAAGTGGAGATGAGGACCAGTCGATAGACCTGAGGAACCCACAGCAGCGATCGCACTTCCTCGTTGCACTGTTTGTCCTTCAGAAACAAACAACTCGCTCGTATGACCATAAAGGGTGGTAATACCTTTGCCGTGGTCAATAATCACTGCGTTGCCGTAACCGCCGTACCATCCGGCAAAAATCACTGTTCCAGAATCAGCCGCACGAATTGTACTACCATAGCTGGCGGCAAAGTCCAAACCTGCATGAAAGCGGCGATAGCCAAGAATTGGGTGCATCCGCCAACCAAAAGGACTGCTGGTGGGAGCATCGCTGGGATATGCAAAGATACCAGTTCCGTGAACGATGACACTTTTACTGCTGTTTGTCTTGACCGCCGCTTCTTCTGCTGCTCTTACTTCTGCTACCTTCTTTTGAATCAATAAACTCAAAGATTGCGAATCTTTCTCAAGTTGAGTTTGAGCTGCTTCTAAGGCAAGGCGATCACTATTTAAGCGCCCAATCAATTGCTCCTGCGACTGCGCCTGACCTTGATAATCAGATCTTTGTGCCAGCAGTTGCTGACGAATCAGATCAATTTCATTTTTTTGCTGTTCGATGGCTATTTTTTGCTTGTTAATCCGCTTGGCTTCGGCTGTGAGTTTTGCCAAGACTTGCTGGTCGTTTTGGTAAACTAACTTCAACTGACGACGGCGGTCTAAAAAATCACTGAGGTTTCGACTTTGCAGCAAAACTGCCCATCCATAATGAAGGCTTGAGCGTTGGAGAAAGCGCAGTCGGGCAATTGTTGCTGCTTGACGCGCTTGGTAGGAATCTCGAGCCACAGCTAAATCAGCTACTAATTGCTGGAGGCGTTGGGTTGCAAGTCGCAGTCGCAATTCGCTGTCTTGAATGTGAGTGTCAGTGGTTTGCAAGTTTTGCTGTAAGCCGTTCAAGTTGCTTTGTGCTGCTTGTTGCAGATTGGATAAGCGATCGCGCTCCTTGATCACACCTGTTTGCTGCTGGTTAACCTGTTGTTGCTGCTGGCGCAATGTGTCAACTGATTGAGATGCCTCTGTAGGTTCTGCCTCAACTGGCAATGTGGAGATAAATACCAACAGAAGCCACAAAACACAACAAAATGCCAGACCTGCGCCAGCAAATTTTCTCTGTCTTTTCAAGAAGAACGCTCTCATGTTGTTAAATTTCGCCTGGGCGATCGCGCCAAACACCATGAGTATTGTTCCCAATTTACCCTCTCACAAACACAATTTGTTCGCCAGATACTAACACAAAGTTCCAGCCATGTCAGCATTAACAACAGATAAATTGCCTTACGAGGTTGTATGAGCACAAGCAGAGCTATTCTCTTGATGATCTTAATTATTCCGGGCTTGTTGTTAGCAGGATCATCAATTTACTCGTTCAACACTGATTACGCAGAACTTGCAAGAACTGAAAGGTATATACAAAGGCTAGTCAGTGATGGAAGAAATAATGATAAGCAGTTGAACCTTGCCTATCATCGCAGTTTCGTTCATCGCATGAATGCATTTGCCAATGGAACTTGGGGATTTATCGGTGCCACTATCGCCGCCATAGGCGTACATGGGATAGCGACTACTAAAGATGAGATAATTCAAGACCGGAGGACAAAATAATTCGTAATTGATAATTCGTAACTCGTAATTGAGGAGAGAATTAATTACGAATTACGAGTTACG
>CAZZXJ010000943.1:0-2083 GCA_964657905.1 uncultured Stigonema sp. | reverse complement strand
TTAGCAATTAACAAATGAAACGCATCTTCCGAAAAGCCCTGACGTTGCTTTCTGTTTACTACGCTTATATGGTTGAGTATCGGGCTGAGTTAATTTTATGGGTTTTGTCTGGGTCTTTGCCGATTATTTTGATGGGAGTCTGGATAAAGGCGGCGCAAGGTGGACAGTTTGGGTTGACACCTGTGGATTTTGCCCGTTACTTTCTCGCGGTTTTCATCGTCAGGCAAATCTCCAATGTCTGGGTGATTTATGAATTTGAGAGGGAAATAGTGGAAGGAAAGCTTTCGCCCCGTTTGTTACAACCGCTTGATCCGGTATGGCACCACATAGCCTCCCATGTTGCTGAAAGGGCTGCGCGGATGCTGTTCACGTTGCTGTTAATAGTGTTGTTTTTTATACTTTATCCCCAGGCTTTTTGGTTGCCGAGTTTGGGACGATTTTTGTTGTTTGCGTTAGCGTTGGTGCTGGCTTTTGCCTTGCGCTTTGTCATTCAGTACACCTTTGCGATGTTCGCTTTTTGGACAGAACGGGCTACCGCTTTAGACAGTTTCTGGTCTTTGTTCTACTTATTTCTGTCTGGGTTGATTGCGCCTTTGAAGGTTTTTCCTGAACCTGTGCGGGCTGTGGTAGTTTGGACACCTTTTCCCTATATGATTGATTTCCCTGCAAGTCTGATAGTCGGGCTACCTGTGGATGTGGCGCGGGGATTTTTGTCAATGGTGGGTTGGTTTTTGGTATTTTTGGGTTTGAACCGGTGGTTATGGCGACGGGGGTTGAAGCGGTATTCGGGAATGGGGGCGTAGGGATTTTAACCGCAAAAATCCCATCACGGGCGGAGATAGTAAACTTGCTACCCCAATAACCATGGGGTTTTTGTTCAATACCTGCATGAAATACTTGCTGCTGCAAAGTACTCCATCCCTGATATTGGTTTAACTGACGGGCTTGCTGTTCGGCTTGTTCGTAGCTAGCAAATGGTCCCATACCTTTGAGAAAAGGCAAGACGCGGTATAACATCGGAAATGTTACTTTCAGAAAGCTAGGAATTTTCCAGATGAAAATCTGATCGACCAGAATGATACTTTTTAAGCGCTGTGGATGTAGCCTTGCCCAGATAGCGGTTAATTTACCTGTCCAAGAATGGGCAACAACATGAGCAACTGACCATCCTAGGTGATCCATGAGTGCTTCTAAGTCAGCGATCAGACTTTCAAACGTATAATCCCTATCCGGCTTGCTACTTTCACCATGACCCCGCATATCAGGCGCAACTATGTGGTAATCTGCTGCTGGAAATGCTCCGACCCCCGCCTAATTTTGAGTGTGCTGTTCGTGAATGGCGATCGCCCAAAGCTCTCCATATGCATGTCCCAAAGTGTTTATTTATCCCCTTTTTTTCCTTAGTAGAGCTAGAATAATTAACAAAATTAAACTTTGGTGCGATAAGTATGCATCCCTTCTTAAAGGTTGACATTTCTCAATTAACTGTAGCCCAGCGAATACAACTTGCAGAGGATTTGTGGGATAGTATTCTTATAACAGATGAGGTGGTTCCTGTGACTGAGGCGCAGCAGCAAGAATTAGACAGACGTTTGGAGCAGTACCGCCAAAATCCAACGCTGGGTTCAACTTGGAAAGAGATTAAGCAGCGATTGGGCTTTTCTGAGTGAACTATAAGTTAATCATTCGTCCAGAGGCGGAGCTTGATATCCAAGAGGCTTTTGAGTGGTATGAGGAACGCAATCCCGGACTCGGTTCTAAGTTTGTACGTGCAGTTGATTCCTGTCTAGCTGCAATTGGACGCAATCCTTTAGCTTATCCTTTACTACATCGGGAGGTGCGACGAACGCTGGTTCACCGATTTCCTTACGGAATTTTTTACCTTCTTGAAGAAGATACGATTGTTGTCATCGCCTGCTTCCACGTTAAACGTAACCCACAACAATGGCAAAGTCGAATTAATTAAGCGCGATTCTCCTTCAAAGACGCTTCCCTTCTACCAAGGGGAGACAAGTCGCGCTCCTACGTCGCGTCTTGATCGCACTTCGTGCCAAAAACATTTTCAAAAATCAAATATGTGATA
>CAZZXJ010000942.1:0-2084 GCA_964657905.1 uncultured Stigonema sp. | reverse complement strand
CTAAGTCACTCTGCTCCTTCGGGGCTATCAGACATCCCGATTTGCTAGGTATCCATAAACGATAGACCTTTCTAGCTTTAAGTTTGATGTCATCATCCAGGGACTTGTATTTTGCCCGAAAGGAAGGTAATGTAGCAGATTTCATAACTGGTTGTAATCCAGTGGCTGTGATTGTCCTTCCGTTATTTCCCGTTTGGCTTGTTGGGCGGCGGCAATCAGCTGCTGTTGAGTTTTCTGAAATGACTTATCCCATTGCAACTCGTCTTGTATGTCTTCAATATACTCTCGCAGATGTTCTATAACCTGGTTTTGCTCAGCTTCAGGTAAAGACTCGATCATTGTAATCACAGTAGCGGTCGCTGTAGAAGACATAACTAAACTCCTCTTTCTAAATTGTTTTTTCTTGCGCCTTTCTTCGCGCCTTTGCGCGGCAGTTGCTTCAAGCCGGGGAACTATGAGCGGCAGGAGGGAAGCCCTCCTCCAGCGCTGCCTCACCAAGGCACTGCCTTGCCTTGGCATAAGATTATTATAATTACCCTAAATAAGCCTTTCTAACTCGCTCATCATTAATTAATTCCGACGCTGCACCTGCTAAAGTAATGCAACCAGCTTCCAGCACATACCCACGATTAGCAATTTGCAAGGCAAGGTTAGCATTTTGTTCAACCAAAAGAATAGTCATGCCTGTAGTCCGCAGGTTTTCAATTATTGCAAAAATTTCCCGGACTATGACAGGTGCTAAACCCAAACTAGGCTCATCTAACAGCAAAAGTTTAGGTCTACTCATCAAAGCACGAGCGATCGCCAACATTTGTTGTTCGCCACCGCTGAGAGTTCCTGCTAATTGATTGCGCCTTTGAGCCAAACGTGGGAATATCTCGAATTGACGCCCAATATCAGCTTTCACCTCTGCTTGATCAGAGCGAATATAAGCACCCAACAGTAAGTTATCAAAAACTGTTTGCCGCGCCAATACTCTCCGCCCTTCAGGACAATGAGCAATACCCATTTGCACCACTTCGTGCGGTTGACGACGAATAATACTACGTCCATTGTAGCTAATTTCGCCGCTTTTATAATTAACTATTTTGGAGATAGCACGGAGAGTAGTACTTTTCCCAGCACCATTAGCACCAATCAGAGTAACAACCTCACCTTTTCTAACCGTCAAATTAATATCTTTTAAAGCTTCAATCCCACCATAATTAACATAAAGGTCTTTCATCTCTAAAATTGTTAAATTATCTGCGTCCATCTGCGTTTATCTGCGGTTAAAAATACTCATTCATTTCCCAAATACGCCTCAATGACAGCCGGGTCATTTTTGACAACAGATGGTTCACCCAAAGCAATTAATTGACCAAAATCTAGGACAGCAATGCGATCGCACAACCCCATAACCAAAGGTACATGATGCTCAATCAGAATTATCGTTAAATTGAAGCGAGATCCTAGGTTGCGGATAAATAAACTTAGCTGCTGTTTTTCGTGATCGTTCATCCCAGCCGCAGGTTCATCTAGAAGTAAGATTTGCGGTTCTAGGGCGAGGGCGCGGGCAATTTCCAAGCGTCTTTGATCGCCGTAAGAGAAGTTTTTGGCTTTTTCGGCGGTGCGATCGCCCAAACCAACAAGATCCAACAATTCTAAAGCTTTCTGCTGACTTTTGTGTTCCTCTTGGGCAGCTGGTGGTATTCCCAGAAGTCCTTTTACCATACCACTCTTAGTATGTAAATGACGACCTATTATAACATTTTCTAACGCCGACAGTTCACCAAACAAGCGAATATTTTGGAATGTCCGAGCGATACCTAAACCAGCGATTTGATGGGAACGCAGTTGGGAAATTTCTCCACCTCGATAAAGTAATTGCCCACTATTCGGCGTAATTAAGCCCGTCACTAAATTAAACAAAGTTGTCTTCCCAGCACCGTTAGGACCAATAAGTCCAAATATCTCATGTTTGTTGACTGTAAAAGAGACATTATTCACGGCCACTAGACCACCAAAGCGGCGAGTCAGGGCTTTTGCTTCTAATATCGGCGATTCGGGTTGGGTTTTAGTCATTTTTAGGTAGGAGTCAGGAG
>CAZZXJ010000941.1:0-2092 GCA_964657905.1 uncultured Stigonema sp. | reverse complement strand
GTTTGTTAGATGAAAGTAAGGTTAATTTTTCCGGAAGTTGACCCGAAATGTAAGTCTCAAATTATCCCTATTTGTGACGCAAACGGGCAAGAAACAGCTGAGCTAACGGGTACACGATTGTCTGATATGTGTGTATGAGATATCGCGGAACTTAATGATAATAAATTTTTTTGTTCAAGTTGAGTTCGTGCCAACGCCAATACCTGACGAGCAGTGCTTAAATGTATGCTATCTTTCCCACCCTTATCAAACCGCTGTAAATAAACTTCAAGATACCTAATACGTAAGCTTATATCATCTGTAGCTACAAGAAAAGGAATGTCAGATTCTACCATAAAGCGGATTGCCAGGAGGGGAATGGGGCTACGTAGTGGACGGAAATTTGGGTTATGCAAACCAGGGCTTTCAGTAAGATTGTGAAATTCCCCTAGCATAAGTCCTTGTTCAACAAACAAAGGCTTAAGTTTTTGTTGGACTCCGTCAACTAGTATGTTCGTATCATTTATATGGATATCAGTAAAAACTAGTAATATGACTTTGTTTAGGCCAGCTTCTCTCTCTCGTGGTTCTAACTCAAGGAAGGTATCTAGATGAGCCAGAACAATCTCTTCAACTTGAGAAGGGTTCAAATGTTTAGCACGAATAGCTGCGAGCCGAATGCTGTTTGACTTGAGTGCTTTAGGCACAAAAGGGCAAACTGCACCAGATCTACCTAAATCAGGATGAGGTCTTGCCAAAAAATTTTTAGCCCACTCCGAAATTTCCATTAAGTAGGGAAGGTCTTGTTGGAGGTCTTCAAGCTCAATAGGTGTATAAAGTTGCATAGCTTGAGGGATGTTTGTGAAGTGTTTCTTAAATAGAAGCCTTGTCGATGCAGAATTAGGATAAGTCATTACAAACCCATCAAAAGCTACGTTCATTTCTAATGTTTCTCATAGTTCTGCCTATACTTGTGTCAGCGCGAGAATACAGAAACAACACTATCTACCCCGTATCCTTAAGCTAAGGTAGGCAGTTTAGGTAAATATTCAATGCGTAGGTTGACGTACACTTAAATGCCTCTTTTTTGTTTTGAGTGGAATTTAGGAATAATTATTTATAACCAGCCATGATTATATTTATCAAGGACATAAAAGGGTGTTTTTTTCTTAATGTTCCTACTGAATAGTATAATCACGCATGAATTAGTTCTATCAAATGTATTATGAAGTTCATATTTAAATTTTTATTAAAATTATAAAGTTTCCTTATCAAAATCAAACTGTCTCACTTGTATTATATAAATAATACTTATTGTAACTCATTCAAAAAAATTCTCTATATTGTATATATGCACATATACTGATAAAACGTGTGTTTAGATATTGCCTGTCAAGGTAAATTTGTAATGTTTGGATTATGTGGATCTGATGAAGTAGTGTAAATAACTTCTGATGATATCAGTATAAATCAACTTGGGTAAAGCAACTCTATATCTTAAGTGTAAATACTGATTTATATTTATTCATATTATTACGCAGGTTCTGGAAGTATAAAAAAATTATGTATATTGGTGTGCTTTGTACTTCTTCAGGCAATGCACACGCGATCCGGAAGCATCTGTCCACAAGCAAATCGCCCTGAGAATTTGAAGCAGGCAGCTATGCTGGAAGTTTCGTTGAGAGGGGGATTCAAAACCAACCATGATGATCGCCACCAAATTTCCACTTTGGCTCCGTGCTTAAACCCTTGGCTCCCTTTGCCCTCTGCAATACGGTTTGGTTAACCATTTTCCTCCCTCAAAGATCTTCTTCACCCCAATACTTTTCGGTTACTCCGATGAACTTTGGAGATCCCTAGGACTTACGCACTATACAAATTGGTCATCATGTGTATTAACGGAATTCGGTTGTTTCATCTCGTAGAATTGACCACATGGTAAGGGCGGGGTAACCCCGCCCCTACGCTCATATTGTGGTCTACCCAAATGAATATTGCCCTCCGCAGCACTACCGAAGCCAGTGCATACAAGACTATTTATGTCAATGCGTAAGTCCTAGATCCCCTGAAAAAGGGGGGCTAATAAAACCGAGTTTTTGCTCTCCCGTCCCCC
>CAZZXJ010000940.1:0-2096 GCA_964657905.1 uncultured Stigonema sp. | reverse complement strand
GGGGTGTAGTGAAAAAGAAGAATATCCATACCCTAAAAGGTATAAAGCCCCTGCGTTCCTGTATGGAAAAAGAAAAAAGATGTGTTTCGCTCGCTTCGTAGTGCACTCGTCTACGGCGTCCCAGGTTGAAACCCCTGTTTTTAAGTCTGGGGTTCCCCACACCTTACACCCTATCCCCTACACCCTGTTCATTGAACTTTGTGCTTTTAAATAAGCGAATACAGACTTATCCCCTATATCTGGAGTAATTGCTTGCACAGCTTTACGCAAGGCAAACACTACAAACGAAACCGCCCAAAGTGCTAATAAAACGCGTTCCCACTCAGTTGGTAACACCCCTGTTAAATGTCCGAGCAGTAGTAACGGTACTATTGGTGTCAGCAGCTTTGTCTCCAGACGATTAAAGCAAAATGCTTCTTTGAAATAAATCCCTGTCAAAGCGGCAAAGGTAAAACCCACTCCTAACAAGGTCACTGGTTGAGTGTAAACAGTAACAGCTAAAGGTTCACTGCTAGACAGAGCCAGTACAACTGCGGTCAGGCTGCCAATAGCCCAAAAAACTTGCAAGACTCGGTGCAGCAGTGCCATATAGATGTGAATGGTAAGTAAACTAACACCAAGAGCGAGACTAAAACAGGCATACAAAGGCGTTAGTAATTGGATTGAGTCATTTTGGAGCAAAACCAACGCACTACCTATGGCAAAGCTGAGTGCAGCTACCATTAATCCAGTGCGGTAGATAATCACGTCAGTGCGATCGGCCTGAGTAATTATAAATTCTCCAAACTGACCTTGATAAATTTCGGGTTGAGATTGTTGTAGTTGAGTCATGGTTTGTTCTATAAATGTTGACTTTTTTATTGTTTATCTATCAATTTTAACAATCATCAAAACTTGATGAAGCGCTACTTATGTGCGGTTTTCAGGCTCAATTAGCACAACTTGCACCTCCGCTTTCATGTTTATTTGCAACTGAGATTGAGCATTACCGCTATTGATGGCAATTTCTACCCAACCGTGACTACCAACTAAAGCAAGTGCATCTCCAACCTTTACATTACTGTAAGTTTCACACCCTGGAATAGTCAATGCCATTTGTACGCACCAGGATTTGCCTTGCACGTAACTTCCAGGAATGTTGGTCACTAAGTTACCGAAGTGGTCAATATATTGAATGCAACCCACTACACCAGTTTCTGTTTGACTGCACTCAGCTATATCCAGCAGTACTAAGGTTGCTGGGTCAATTAATCGTCCTAGATGTTTGAGGGGTACGCCACTGGCAAGATGCGCTCCCATCGGTGCAAAGATATCCCTTCCATGGAAAGTCTTGCTGGGTTGAGCGGTTCGCCAATATTCAGGGTTTGTTAGTTCCACAGCCGCAATAGCTGGACTTTGACTCAATACCCCACTGAATATACCATTGTCTGGTCCCACTAAAAACCCTTGGGCAAATTCTACTGCGATCGCCCGTCTTACACCCCCCACACCCGGATCTACCACTGCCACATGCACTGTTCCAACGGGAAAATACGGGTAAGCGTTCATCAGGCAAAACCTGGCGGCTGCGATATTTTGCGGCGGAATCTGGTGCGTCAAGTCTACGGACGTTAGGGTTGGGTTGATTTGGGCAACGACTCCTTTGATCACGCCCACGTACACATCGCGATCGCCAAAATCGCTCAGTAAGGTAAGGAGTGGTTGTCCTGCCATCTGCTGCTCGATCATAAATTTAATTAACATTATATTAAATATATTTTTTCTGTAGCATAAGTAACTTAATTTTTGCTATGTTAGGAAAAGAAGATATAAAGGGAAAAATGAGAAAGGAAAACAGCTATGCTTATAAGCAAAGTGGAAGCTGCTAAAAAAGCACGAGAAATACATCGCCTAAATATTCAAAGAAGCTTAGAGCATCGTTTGCAAGTAGCCAGAGCTAAGGGTGACGAAAAGCTAATTCGTCAGTTAGAAGCAGAAATGAAGTCTCTTGGCTAAATCAAAAGTTTGTTGTTCATAGTTTTGTTGTGTTTCAACCCGCCGAAGCGGGTTTTTTTGTTTTAGGGGTGACCGAATAATTCGTAATTCGTAATTCGTAA
>CAZZXJ010000939.1:0-2102 GCA_964657905.1 uncultured Stigonema sp. | reverse complement strand
AATGACTAATGACTATTGACTAATTCGGTAAGAGTCCTTTTGATTTTAGCCATTCAGGGTTGAAAAGGCGCGACTGGTAACGGGAACCGCTATCACACAAAAGGGTGACGATGGTGTGTCCTGGTCCCATATGTTTCGCCAAGGCAATAGATGCTGCAACGTTAATGCCTGTGGAACCGCCCATGAATAAGCCATCTTGCCGCAGCAACTGGTAGACTACCCGTATAGCTTCTTCGTCATCAATGCGAATAGCATCATCCGCTGGTGTGCCTTCCATATTTGCTGTGATGCGACTATTGCCGATGCCTTCGGTGATGGAATTGCCTTCCATCTTAATTTCGCCTGTTTTGATATAGCTGTAAAGTCCGCTACCCATTGGATCGGCGACAACGCATTTGATTGCCGGATTTTTTTCTTTCAGGTACATCCCCACACCTGCATAGGTGCCTCCAGTTCCGGTTGAAGTTACCCAAGCATCTACTTTACCATCTGTCTGCGCCCAAATTTCTGGTCCAGTAGTTTCGTAGTGAGCGCGGCGATTTGCTAAATTATCAAACTGATTCGCCCAAATGGCGTTTTCCATGGACGCAGCTATTGTGCCAGATAATTTGACGTAGTTGTTGGGGTCTTTGTAGGGTACAGCAGGGACGGGACGAACTTCTGCACCTAATGCCCTCAAGGCATCCATCTTTTCTTGCGACTGCGTGTCGGGAATGATAATCAGACATTTGTAGCCTTTGGCGTTGCAAATATGTGCCAGTCCAATACCTGTATTGCCAGCTGTTCCTTCTACTACTGTGCCACCAGGTAAGAGGGCGCCTTTTTCTTCCGCGTCTTTGATAATGTAGAGTGCGGCGCGGTCTTTGACGGAACCGCCAGGGTTAAGAAATTCTGCTTTACCAAGGATTTCGCAGCCTGTCTCTTCGCTAAAGCTGTTTAAGCGAATCAGCGGTGTGTTGCCTACAGTGCCGACAAATCCATTTTTGATATCCATTTTCAATTTACCTCTGTTATCTTATAAAAATTCTGGCTTATAAAACAATAGGGTTCAGTTAAGATAATTTACCTACCGTGAACTGAATGTAGAGACGCGACTGATCGCGTACCGTTGGTGGAGTGCTATGCACGTCAGTTGAATCAGGTATTTATGAATATTCTGGTCAATGCCATTCATGCCTTAGAAGAACGAGACAAAACGCTGACTCTTGAAGAAATCAAGAAAAAACCAAGTGCTATTTATAGCAATCCTATTAAACATGCGATCGCCATTGGTTTCAATCCCTAATAGGGAGTAGGTGAAGTTTCAACCGTGAGTGCGATCGCGCGAACGACAGATGGCATACAAATTTCGTTGTCAACGCTTTCCAGATTTCTGTAAATTATTTACAGTAATGTCAGGGGCGCGATCACAATATGAGCTACAGCCAGTTCACACTTTCATCAGTGAAGCGAGATTTTAAATTACAAACGAGGGAAAGCCGGGACATTTTTGCTGATATTCCATCTGCTGGAATCAGCGATTGGCTCAAACAAACTTACGACTACGGATTAGATGTGGCACTAGCAAGCGATAGCGAAAAAGCTAGATCCGAGATGATCATCGCTCCTATGTTGCTAGAGCTTAAAAAACAAGCTTCAGACATTAACTTGTTTTCCGGCGTAGATTTTAACGTGGACGAGAGCCTGGGATTAAATGGCGTATGCGACTTCTTGATCACCGCCTCGCGAGAAACTTTAGCTGTAGAAAGCCCTGTGCTTGTGGTAGTAGAAGCCAAGAAAGAAAATATCACTGGTGGCTTGGGGCAATGCATTGCTTCCATGTATGCTTCCCAGTTATTCAACGAACGCGACGAGTTTAGTTTGTCCGCAATTTACGGCGTGGTCACGACAGGTAGTGTGTGGAAATTTTTGAAATTGGCGAATCTTGAGGTGATGATCGACACTGCCGAATATTTTATTAACGATCCAGGTAAAATACTGGGGATTTTGCTCCGCTTTGTTGGAAAGGGCGTCCCGTTGACCGACTCCCCTAGCCAAGATTAAGGAGAGGCGATCGCCACCAGAATGGATCTGCCTCCAGAACGACAAGACAAGTTGAAAAG
>CAZZXJ010000938.1:0-2103 GCA_964657905.1 uncultured Stigonema sp. | reverse complement strand
CTTCTGACTTCTGACTTCTTCTTCAAGTATATTTAATTATATTTAACTATCATAATTGGGTGCTAGGTGCTTTAATACTATCAAACTCCACCAAACTTCTCTCTGCTTCCTGACAAAGCTCCTCATGACATTGACCATTACTAGCAAGTAACCCACCCCACTGGTTTACATCACCTGTATTGTACTGCAACGGCTTACCATCGAAGTGTGTGAATTTACCACCCGCTTCTGTAAGAATTAATTCTGGGGCGGCTAGATCCCAATCTTTCGGTGCAGACTTGCCAGAAAGGGAAATGTATACATCTGCCTGCTGTTCAACAATTGTGGCAATTTTGCAACCGACACTACCAACAGCTTTCTGATTTTGACACGGTAGTTGTTGCAGCAGGTAGTCTAATCTGTTATTTCGGTGGCTGCGGCTAACGACTACGGTCAAATCCTGGATGCGTTCCCGTAACGACACCTGTATGGGTACTGTTCCATCGCTCTTTTCTACAAACGCACCGTTGCCTTTAGTTGCGTAGTACAATTTCTGTGCCTCTGGTACTGCTACTACTGCTAGTACTGGGCGTCTTTCCTGCACCAAGGCAATATGAATCGCATACTCCGCAGTTTTTTCGATAAAGTCTCGCGTGCCATCTAATGGGTCAATTATCCACACCCATTCAGGAGTTGCGCCCCTAACTTCTGGGACTTTGTAGGTTTCTTCGCTAATGTAGGCATAATCTTCATTGCCCAAAGCCGCTTGTAGCCTCTCTAAAATAAATTCATTCACCGCTACATCCGCAACGGTGACAGGTTCATTCTGTTTATATTTTACTTCTAAGTTGCGATCGCCAGTCTCATGATAGTAAGACCGCAGTAGCTCTGCTGCTCCCTTACCCACAGAACGAGCTATTATCAGTATTTCTTGTAAGTCTTTCATTAATGTTGCTGTAATATAGGGGTAATATTAGCGTAGATCTGTTCTCCTTGCTTGCACCGTAAAAAATGTGTTACTTGCTATATCTACCCCCATGAGTTGGAAACCAGGTGGAAGATGGGGGTGGTATATACTTTGATTAAAATTAAAATTCCATCCAGCGGCGTGTGCCAAAAAAGTGACAGGATAAAGTGGCAATTTTAGCTGACAGCGAGAGGGCATCAGGAAAATTTTCCTCTAAAATGTAATGACAAAAAGCACCGTGGAAAATATCTCCAGCCCCCAGTGTATCAACAACACCAGACAGTTGCGCACGAAGGGAACCGTCCTGAGCACCAATGGGGTGAATATTTGGCAGATCTAAAAAGCCAGTCTCACCGTGGGTGAGGTATTGAATAGGTTTTTCCCCGTGAGTGATGGCGATATGGGAAATGCCAACTCTACTGAGAAAGGCAAAAACCTCTTCCTTAGTATGGCAGCCGGGAGGATAAAAATTCGCAGAACAAATGGCGTAATCTACAAAAGGCAAAATCTTGTCAAATCCTGGTTTCCAGCTGCCACCATCAATGACAACTGGTATATTCTTAGCCGACGCCATTTGGGCTAAAGCAATTCCAACCGCCATCTGGTGTCCATCAAATAGCACAATATCCACATCTTGCAATATCTCCGGCGGCATAGATTCGCAGGTTGCTTGAGTTTTGACAGCGTTGATGGAAACCACAGCCCGTTCCCCCGTGGTTTGGGTGACAATAATAGAAGAGACAGGCGGTGCTTGAGTATTGCTGAGGTCCAAGTCAGCGATCGCTACTCCATAACTTGCCAAATCTCCTTTAATTAATTGCGTCATCGGGTGAGAACCCACCACACCCAACACAGTAGCTTGATTACCCAAGTAGCTGAAAGTGACAGCAGCATTTGTTGCTGGACCACCTGCTGCCACAGTATAGTCAGAAGCGACAATCTTCTGATTATTGCTGAGAGGAGATTCAGCAAGGTAAATCAGGTCCAAGGTTACTAAACCGACAAATAAACCACATTTAGTCATTGTTAGTAGTTAGTGCTTAGTGGTTAGTGGTTACTATAACAACCAACCTGACTTTTCACGGGATGTGGAAAGGGAGGATTGGTTCGCGATTCCAAGTGGCGAACCACTCGCGCATCATTTTTTGTATTTAGAG
>CAZZXJ010000937.1:0-2109 GCA_964657905.1 uncultured Stigonema sp. | reverse complement strand
CCTACTTTCTGCATTTGCCCCTGCTTCTCAATCTCTGCCACAAAAGCTTCCATGAATTTGTCTACAGAGCCTGGATGCTTTCCTGTAATCAAATTGCCATCTATAACTAATTCAGCAGTTCCGTCATTTTCATAGACAACTTCACCACCAGCATTCTCAACATCGCAGATGATGTTGTGAGCGCAAGTCACTTTACGACCTTTGATTAAATCTGAATCAGCACAGAAAAGCCACAATCCATGACAGATCGTTCCAACTTTCACACCATCTGTCTGCATCGCTTTTCTGAGGAATACCACAGCCGGAGCTTGATTCTTCTGACCTTTTTTAACAGAAACCTGATATCTCAGGCGATCCATCGCATAAGCACCGATCGCGATAATAGCTTTGTAATCACATGGGTTAACGTCATTGACTTCTGTAGTAACGATTACGTGTTCTTCTACTTCATCATTATCAGGATTTGAGCCAAATTTCAGTTGAGTATTTCCCCATAAATGAGAAATGTATTCAACTTCATAACCTTCGTTAGGAAAATACTCATTGAATTTCCGATATTCAGTTTGATCGAAATGTTCTTCAATAAGTACACCGATTTTGCCTTTTCTCTTAGTTTTCATACTTTCACGCCAACGTGTTGTACTTTTTTTGGATTGATTAGGTAGTAATTAGCTTCAGGAGTTCATCAGGAGCAAAAACATCGCGGTAGAAGGTTAGTTGCTCGGTTTTAACGTAGCAGCCGCCTCGGTGACCTCGTCGCACCCAGGTGACATTTCCCTTGGCAAGGGTTTCGTTTGTCTCGTCGTCTACGCATTTCCATTCAAAGTAAGTAAATTCACCATGAAACATGACAATTGGCCAGCACATAGTGACTCCAGGTTGGGCAATTAATGCCCACCAGTGTTTCTCCCGAACTTTTTGTTTTTCCAAGCCATAATAGGGACCATCCTGGCATAAATAAACGAGTTCAGAGCGATATTCTTCGGTTAAGATATCACCGCGTCCTTGTCTCAAAGCTTCACAGTGAGTAGGCCACCATTCCTTATTCTCTTTTTTAATTTGCTCCAGGGGATAATTAGGCCCAATCTCTGGCAGAAAAGCCTCTTTCATCTCGATAATTCTCTCGGCTTCTTGGATGAGTTTTTTCTGTAACTCATTAGAAACCAATCCAGGTTTTGAATAGTCGGCGGTTAAGTCTTTGTAGTAGTTGACTCGATTACCCATTTTTTTACTTTTAGCGCAGCTAATACTCAAAAGGAGATGGAGTTGTACACTTGTGTAGGGATTGGTGTTTCGGCAATGCGTACTTACAAACTTAATGCTACTTCTTCTCTCTGTCCACCCGTGGTTATACTGAAATATTGATTTACGCTGCAGTTTGCGCCCGAAGTACTACATTGCGGTGGAAACGCGCACCTATACTGATGAGGGAGAAGAATTACTCGTTGGCATTCCGGATACGTTGATACTATCGTCACCTGAAAGTCAGTCAACTGAATCAGATCGAGAATCTTCTGGTGTTGCTGTTCAAATCCCAATCCAGATCCGCCTGCCGAATGGTGGCGGTCAAAAGGCAAGAATGTGGCTTTATTATTATAACAAAGGTAATACTACCAATTAATTAGAGGAATAAATTATGAACATCCAACTAAAACCCGAACATGAGCAATTTATCCAGACCCAAATTGCTACAGGTAAATATACAAAACCTGAGGAAGTCATTGATATAGCATTTAGACTACTAGAAAAGTTAAATTATGAGTATGCCCAGTGGATAGAAGAAACCCGTCAAAAAGTTGATGTTGCTATTGCAGAACTTGAACGCGGGGAAGGTTTGGATGGTGAGACTGTAGTAATGGAGATAATCGCTCATATTCCAGAAAGCGCGTGAGGTGCGCTAATAAGTCTATATATAATTTCACCATCTGCAAGTAGAGATTTAAATTAAATTGCTGATTACTTTCTTCTACGAAACCTTGAAACAGGAGAAAAGCTATGCGCGAGAGTTCAATAAAAAGTGCCAAATTTTGGCGAATTTTCCCAGTATTGGACGCAGTTATGCTCATATTAAACCCTTATTACGTGGCTTAGCACTAGATGGATATGTAA
>CAZZXJ010000936.1:0-2123 GCA_964657905.1 uncultured Stigonema sp. | reverse complement strand
AACCTTGATTTAACATATGACAACTTTCGACGAATCCGATGAGTTAAAGTTCTATTCTCTCGAATCTGCTTTCCCCCATAATGATTGTCAAATGTATATTGATCGGCATCTTGAGATCTGGCGACAAATGGAAAATGCTTTATTTGCCAAATGTCTGTTGTTGGCTGGTTTGCATAAGGACTATCGTTAATAGTATGTGTGGCATCTAAACGAAAGCCGATGTTTGAAATAAGGTTGAAATGAGGAAGTATTGATAAAGCGTTTTGAGACCAACAGGTATAAACCCACTGATAATCCCAGGTGTCTATACCACCTTCATAGACGTTATCAAAGATATCGCTCCAGTATTTTTTCTCATCGGGATCATTACAGACTGAATTCATTAAACCTAAATTCTTGTATTCTTGCCATGTTTTTATGTTTACGTCGTAGTGTTGCCAAGCCCTTCGCCAAGAAGCCCAACCCCAAATATGTACGTATTTTGAAAAATAGTAACTATAGTCATTTCTATGATTGTCAGGTTGAAAGTTTATACCACCAATGATCATGATTCGCTCATCGTGCTTATATTTATCAAGTAGTGTTTGGCAAAAATAAAAAAACGATGGTGCTGGCAGACAATCATCTTCCAATATAATTGCCTCCTCTACTTCTGAAAAAATCCAATCCAATCCACTTGATACTCGTCGTTTACATCCTAAGTTTGTGTCAGAAAAGTTAGTCAATACCTCGCATTCCCAATCAACTCTTCCAATCACTGCTCTGGCTTTTTCACACTTTTCGGCTTCTTCAGTAAAGCGTGGACCATCTGCAACTACTAAGAGCTTTTTGGGTTTAGCTTGACGAATCGCCTCAAATACAATCTCTGTGAGATCAGGGCGATTAAAAATTATAAATGCAACGGGTTTTGAAAAAGACATAGATTACTATAAAAACAACAATAGGCGTTAAAAGAGACATAGAGGCTTTTATTTGCAATTACGGGCAATACTCAAATAACCCTGTAGACCAATCAGCTTTAGTTAAAATTTTGCAGTGGCTTGGAAGTCCAGAACTACCTGTGCCAAAGAAATCACCGCCATCTACAGTTACAGATGCGGCATCTTCAATGTAATCAAGCATTTCCGTGTCTACGTGTGATAGAAAGATAGAAAATCGGTATGACCCCTGAGCTAATGACAAATTCTTTATCCCACAGCAAATGTAACCTTTCTCAGGATTGAGAGTAATATCACTTTTAGTGAAATTGCTACGTAGTAACAGAACTCTGACACCCTTTTCATCAAATATGTCCAAACTTACAATGATATCTTTAAGAGAAACACCCGTCTTATTTAAATAGCTAATCTCAAAGTAATAATCTTCGCCTGATTTTAGAGAACTTTGCTGTATTCCTTCTGCATTTAATATTCGGAAATTGGCAGCCCGAACTCTTCCAGAACCACTGCGATCAGTTCTCTGCCATAAAGGTATACTTTGACCAAGGCTGTAAGCCTTTTCAAGATAAACTCCAATAGCCTGATCAGATGTACCGTCTAAACCTAACTTCCCACATTCAAGCAGAATTCCCCTAGTACATAGATATTCCACTGTACTCATATTATGACTTACAAACAAAACTGTTCGCCCCTGTTTTCCTACATCCTCCATCTTACCTAAACACTTTTTTTGAAACTGGGCATCCCCGACTGCGAGGACTTCATCGACTATCAAAATTTCTGGCTCCAAATGCGCCGCAACCGCAAACGCCAGTCGCACATACATGCCTGAAGAATACCGCTTCACTGGCGTATCTAAAAACTTTTCAATTTCTGCAAACGCTACAATTTCATCAAATTTGCGCTGAATCTCTACCTTGCCCATGCCCAGAATTGCACCATTGAGAAAGATATTTTCTCTGCCAGTAAGTTCTGGGTGAAAACCCGTTCCTACTTCCAATAAACTGGCAACTCGGCCCTTAATGCGGATGGATCCCCTTGTAGGTTCCGTAATTCGGCTAAGAATTTTTAGTAGTGTTGATTTCCCCGCTCCATTGCGCCCAATAATGCCAACTCTGTCGCCCTGCTTAATGTCAAACGACAAATCCTTCAGTGCCCAAAACTCCTGCCGGTTTGGTTCTGCTT
>CAZZXJ010000935.1:0-2124 GCA_964657905.1 uncultured Stigonema sp. | reverse complement strand
TAATGACCAATGACTAATGACTAATAACAATTTCTTGCAGGGTTTCTAACACTGAACGGGCATGCCAACCGAGTTCTTGGCGGGCTTTGTCAGCATTTACACGGACGCAACGGTCATAAATATAGTGAACGCGCTCCCGGCTGAGGGGCGGTTGCCATTTGAGCAGGCGTCCGACGGGATCTAGTAGGTTCCCCACAAGTCTCACCAGAGGTTCGGGGGCTTCGCGGGGGACTGGAATGTTTGTTTCCTGACTCAGGATCTCAAACATTTCGCGCGTGGTCAACTCACCAGCAGAAATGATGTAGTGTTCTTTAGGAACACCTTTGTCTGCTGCCACAATCATCGCATCGGCTAAGTCATCCACATGAACAATGCCAGTAATACGTTTCCCTCCCGCCCACAGCTTGAGTCGCCCGAGTAGAAATTGCTGTATCACCGGACCAAAATGGGGATCGTCAGGACCATAAATTCCAGAAGGGAGAATGCTGACTACTGGCAACCCACGCTTCGCAAATTGATCCACCAATTGTTGGGCTTCGTATTTGGTGCGATCGTACGCAGAAGAAAAGTCAGTCTGTGTCCGTTTGAATGTTTCATTTACAACCTGTCCATTGGTGTCGCCAAACACCCCTATGGTGCTGCAATACACCAATTTGGAGACGCCAGCCCCTTGGGCAACTTCCAGCACCGCTTGGGTTCCCTGCACGTTCACCCGCTCCATCTGCGCCTCATTGACTAGCCCAAGCTCTACATAGGCAGCTGTGTGAAAAACCGTGTCTACCCCAGTCATGGCGGCGCGGAGTGCATCCCTATCAGTGATGTCGCCGTAAACCAATTGCGCATGGCTTTCCCGCAGACGAGTTAGATTGCTTGAGGAGCGTACTAGACCGATCACAGAGTCGCCTCGTTGCTCCAAAGCTCGTACCAAGTGAGAGCCTGTAAATCCGTTGGCTCCAGTCACTAACGCCTTCATAAAGATTTTTCGTAAATTCGGTATGTCTTATAAATCTTGCCGCCAGCTGCTTCAATCAGTTTGCGGGAGGGAAAATTATCTTCATAGACATGTCCAAGTTCTGCCCGTTTATAGGGTTTGCCCTTTTGCTGCCCACCCCGCATTCCCAAATAAATCAAGGCTAAAGGTATCATTTTCCGGCGATACTCTGGTAGAGAGCAAATTACTACGACTCGCCCTTGGTCAATTTGACGACGATACCAAAGAAATTTGAGAATGCCTAGCCAGTTGAGTTTGCCCCCGACGTGTTTCAAGGGGATATTGTAATCAGGTAAACCCATAAAAAACCCGACCATTTCGCCATTGTACTCTGCGATTGGGAATACGTCTGGGTCTACTAAGTTTTGCAGGCTTCTAGCCTCTGACAAAAATTCTGCCTCGCTTTGGGGAGTGGAACTCCAGTTGTTGCCAAAGGCACGGGTAAACAGGTGATAGAGACTGATGCTATCTTGCTCAAAGCCTTGACCTTTGGTTCTGAATGGACGGAAGGTTACGCCAGATTTACAAGCAATCCGATAAGCTTTCTCAAATTCCGCAGGTAGGGGTTTATCTAAAGGAAAATTATAGGCGTAAGCATCTTTGGCTTTGTACCAGCCATCCCGCTCCATAAATTCTGGGTAGTAGGATGGGTTATAGGGCATCATCACTACCGGCGGCGAGTCAAATCCATCGACTAAAAATAGACATTTATTGTGTGTAGATAAATCAATGGGACCCCTAGCTAGGGTCATACCTTGCGATCGCAGCCACTGACAGGCAGCCTCCAGTAGGGCTTGAGCAACGGCGAAATCTGAAATACACTCAAAAAAACCAAACAAACCAACATTCTTGCCTTCTCGCTCAATTAATCGGTCATTAACTGCGGCAACAATGCGTCCCACTACCTGAGGACCTTTTGCTTCCTGGGATAAGGCAATAAACTGTTGTAACTTTCCATACTCCAAGAAGGGATTCGTAGGTGCAAATTGCTTCGCCACATCGCTACGCAGGGGCTGCACCCAGTGGGGATCGTCTGCATAGACCCGTCCCGGGACATCCAGAAACATCTCACTGTCTGCTGGGGTACTAACAGCCCGGATTTGAATTGCTGCTGTTTGGTCATTAGTCATTGG
>CAZZXJ010000934.1:0-2132 GCA_964657905.1 uncultured Stigonema sp. | reverse complement strand
CTGGGTTTTAAGCTGTTTTTAACTGTCTAGTTATTTCTGCCGCGCTGTACTAGTATGTTAATCCTGGGTAGATTGGCGATTATATTAAGTACTTATACTCAGAATATTTAATGTTTTGGCGATCGCTAATCTAGCCAAAATACGTAATCATCATTTGCCAATGGGATGAATTTACATTTAGTCTTCTTAGATTTAAACACCAAAGATAATTTGACAAAAATTAAGTTTAATGTTAATATAAATATTTTTTAAGCTCTGTTTGAGCTACCATAAAAGTATCCTAGAACGCAGTCCAAATTCCCATGTCTCGTTGGTTTAATACCGCAGGTCCTTGTAAAGCAGACATTCACTATATGCTGTCACCAACCAGTCGGTTGCCAGACTTAGAGCGCTTGATTGCCCAAGAAAGCTATTTTGTGATTCATGCGCCTCGTCAAACGGGTAAAACTACTGCGATGCTGGCGTTAGCTCAACAACTGACGAGTAGTGGACGCTACACAGCAGTAATGGTGTCAGCAGAAGTGGGGGCACCGTTTAGTCATGACCCAGGAGCGGCTGAAAACGCTATCCTGGGAACTTGGCGGGCGCGTGCCCAGTTGCATTTGCCCGAAGACTTACACCCCCCCGTTTGGGACGAAGCGAAGCCAGGACAAAGAATTCAGGCTGCTTTGCAGGCATGGGCACAAGCTTCGCCGCGACCATTGGTGCTGTTTATTGACGAGATTGATGCTCTACAGGATGAAGCCCTGATATCCATTTTACGACAGCTACGCGATGGCTATCCCGACCGCCCCAAAGACTTTCCGCTTTGTGTGGGTTTAATTGGCTTACGAGATGTGCGCGATTATAAAGTGGCTTCTGGGGGTAGTGACCGATTGAATACTTCAAGTCCCTTTAATATTAAAGTGCGCTCCTTAACGTTGAGAAATTTTAATGCTATTGAGGTGCAAGAACTATATCAGCAACATACCGATGATACGGGACAAGCGTTTACACAGTCGGCAATCCAAACCGCGTTTGATTTGACTCAGGGACAACCTTGGTTAGTAAATGCGCTTGCCAAAGAACTTGTAGAAGAGATGGTAACTGATTGTTCTGTAGCAATTACAGATGTGGATATTTTACAAGCAAAGGAAGTATTGATAGCACGTCAAGACACTCATCTTGATAGTCTAGCGGAACGTCTGCGAGAACCGAGGGTAAAGGCAATTATTGAACCGATGCTAGCTGGACTTGCCTTGGGGGATACTCCGTCGGATGACCGACAATATTTGATTGATTTGGGGTTGTTACGACGTGACCCTGAAGGGGGACTGATAATTGCCAATCCCATTTACCGCGAGGTAATTCCCCGTGTTTTGGTGCAGGGTACTCAGGATAGTTTACCCCACATTAGTCCTAGTTGGTTAAACAAGAGTGGTGAGTTAAATACCGATGCCTTGTTGCACGCGTTTCTGGCATTCTGGTGAGACAGCCCTGAAGGAGGGTTTCCCTCCTTAGGGGACTGCGATAGCGAAGCGGTAGCGAGGCACGAGCGTCACCCGAAGGGCGTCAGCATGGCGAACCTTTGCTTGGTAGCGCAGTTTACCATGAGATTGCACCTCATTTAGTGCTGATGGCGTTTTTACATCGCGTGGTAAATGGTGGTGGAACTCTCGAACGCGAATATGCCATTGGACGCGATCGCATGGATTTGTGTCTGAGATATGGAAAGATAACATTAGGGATTGAGTTAAAAGCTTGGCGCGATAAAAAGAAAGACCCATTAGAAGCTGGTTTGTCACAGTTAGATTCTTATTTAGCGCGGTTGGGAGAAGATTTTGGTTGGTTAGTTATTTTCGACCGACGTAGCAATGCACTACCCCTAGAGTCACGGTTGGCGACTCAAGTTACAACTACGAAAAATGGACGTTCTGTCACCGTGGTGCGTGCATAGAGGTATTAAGGATCTGTTGGGAAAAGCTGAGTGCTGATCTGAAAGCGAAAAATATTTGAACGTACAGCAGTTTTCACATAAATGAACCACACCGTTTGTAAGGGCGCTCTTGCCGCCGCGCCCCTACGACTGTTTAACAGCGATTTAATAAAAAAATTGGCGAGAGGCAAGAGTGCCCAGATTTGCTGTATTTTAT
>CAZZXJ010000933.1:0-2165 GCA_964657905.1 uncultured Stigonema sp. | reverse complement strand
AATCAAGAAGTTCTGTTAGAACTTTAATATCTCTTTTGCTAGCCATAGATGTAAATTGACATAGAAATACGCTGATTCTATTTATAGTCAACAAGAAATACTCTTCATCTGTCAATCTTTACAGTGCTTCTAGTAACTTTTTTATACATAACTTTCATCTTCTTTAAATTGCTCTGATTTAACAAAAAAGAATACATCCGTCAGTCGTCAGAATTCAGCTGGGTATTCTGTACGACTGGTGAGGCAGCGCGGTCATGTTCGTTACCCCCATGAGTGACTGCCGAACCCGAAGGGTGGATGAATAAATGGGTTTAAGCACGGAGCCAAATTGAAAATTGGTGGTCTTCAATTAGTGGCGGGTAATCCCCCACTAATTGCTCCTGACTCCTGACGACTGACGTCACGACTCCTTCTTTAAGAAGCTAGAATCATAGTCCCTCTTCCCTTCTTTCCTTCTTCTCTGTTCCCCGTTCCCTGTTCCCTGTTCCCCCTACCAAATTGTTAATTTAGCATAACAAGTACTGAATAACCAATGGTTTTAGGATATCCACAATCACGTTTAAACCTTACACAGTAAGGGATTAATTCCTCTTATCCTTCAAAAATGAGCGAACGTACAGTTATTAATAATTGGAATGCCACTATAAGTAAATCTACATAAACTGGCTTGGAGCCTTTATTATAGAACTGTTGTAGAGCTATCCTTTTTTAGTTGAATCGTCCCATTCAGCTTCTTTTAGTTCAAGACTCTTTGGTAGTTGATGCCATCATTACCTCTGTCACGGAGAAACATTTAGAAGATGCCACTTTACTCTGGGAACCGCTACTTCGCGATACCAGACAGGAAGACGAATACTGGAATTGGGTAAAGAAAAGCCGAATGGCTAAGCTCCTGCCTGGGGACGAACTTTACGCAATTGAGTGTGATGGCATCACCCAAGGTTTAATTATGCTCGACGTGTTGAAAAAGCGCTGTCAGATTCAGTCTCAGTTGAGACGGAGACTGGTGTACATTAGTGCATTAGCTACGGCACCATGGAACAGACCTGCGATCGCTAATCCTCCTACATATAAAGGTGTGGGTGGCAACCTGATTGATTTTGCGATTGCCCGGAGTTATGAATTAGGTTATCAAGGCAGAATAGGATTACACGCCTTAGAAGGTGCGCTAGGATTTTACAAAAAGCTGCCAGTGGGACTGCTCGATTGTGGTTCCGACCCAGAAGAGCCGGACAATCTTGTGTATTTTGAAACACTACGGAAAGACCCATGACCCAATCAATTCCTTTCTCCTCCGGAGACGCTGCGCGAACACAATTTGACTCCTCTGATGATGTAACCCGGCACAAACGGTTGATGGAATTGGTAGAGGCGGAAGATGCTGCCAATGGGGAAGTTGGCTGCGGTCGAGATTGGGGAGATAAGCTTTCAGGTCAACTAATCACCTGTGGTATCAATATCTCGGATGAAAATCTGAGAACTCTGTTGAGGGAACACCTAGGGCATTTACTCATGGAGCGGGACTTTGATTCAATTACGTCTCAGGTACGTCGTGCCGTTGAATCATTGGTAGTGCAGGCAAACACTCAATCTGAGCTTCAACTTAAACCACCAGCAACAACAGAGCAAGTTATCGAGCATATTCCGACAGAAGAACTTAGACAATTTTTTCAAGCAGAGTTAGGAGAGTTATTTGCCCAAACCTCTGTTGAGCAAATTATCCAGTTTACTCATTACTGTGTTCATAAAGCAGTGCTTTATCCTCGGCACACATGGCCCAAACCTCTCTGGGTGTTGACAACAGGCTCCAAACTCTACATTGCCTCTGCATGGGGATTGTCCGAGGCGATCGCACTTGTTAAAGCACAGTATCCTCAAGAAACTGAGACACTGGAAGTAGTGACTGTTGGCGGTGTGGTGACGCCGAACCAGGTAATTTCTCTAAAAACGGCAATGCTAGGTTCAAAGTAAGCTACTTTCCCGTTTAGTTCGTTCAATATCCTTTGGATAAACAATCGGTTTTGCTAGGGTTGTCCAATTTTATCAAGCTTTAATGAAGCGGATCTTTAGTCCGTAAATAGTACTATAGCAGTTCTCATATGAATGAAGTACACCCAAGTAAAAAAGGAGTCAGGAGTCAGGAGTCAGAAGTCATTCGTCATTCG
>CAZZXJ010000932.1:0-2169 GCA_964657905.1 uncultured Stigonema sp. | reverse complement strand
TTACGAATTACGAATTAGTAATTATTCGGTCAGGATGCCTGCCCCACAAGAATGATCCCATAGAGTAGGCAATGCCTAAACAGTTAACTGTATCTGCGTTACCCCTTGGCGCAACTCGCGCTGTCGCGCCAGCCAAGACTGGCGAACGCGCTGTCGCAGCACTTTAGGGAGGTTGCTTGCTACCCATCGCAATAGGGCGCTTTTATTCAGTCGTTGGGCTAGAGAGGCTTCCTGACTTTGAAGTTGCTGCGATCGCACAATTTCTGGCTCCCGTTCAGCTTGGATTTGCGGCAACGTCGCATCAATATCCGCATGTTCCGATCGCTGAAGTAACAGGGGAACGAGATGGTTTGCGGCGACAATGACATCCCGCAAAGCCATATTGATGCCTTGGGCGCGGATAGGTGACATGGGATGAGCGGCATCGCCTAGGAGAATTAATCCTGGTACAGACCAACGTGGACAGCGCCCGACCACAACGGACAACAAAACAGGTCGCTCAATGGTTTGTGCGTTTTCCCGAAAATGCTCTGCTAACCAAGGAGGTGATACGGACGCCAACTGGACAGACCAATCGATTTGCTTCCAGTCCATATGGTCACCCTCATGAAGCGCCCAGCCAACTTGGAGATTCCCCTCCGATCCGCGAAACAATCCAAAGGTATGACGACCGTTAATAATAGAATAAAAGACATTCTCGGACTTCATACGCGGACTATCTGCCAGTTTGAACCAAAGAATGTCAAAACTTTGGGACTGTTGCTCAATTTGTAAGTTTGCTCGCTGGCGAACAATGGAATTACGACCATCTGCCCCAATAACTAAATCGGCTCTAATGGAGCGTTCATCACCCAGCTTCACGCCAGAAACCCGTTGATCGCTCCACAGCAAATCCTGTACAGGGGTACTCTGTATAAACTCAAAATTGGGATAAGTATTTGCCTGATCAATTAGGGCTTCGAGGAGATCTGGCTGTGAAACGAGGGTGCAGGGTTTACCACCTGGTTCCATCGGTTCATCAACTCGAAATAGCGATCGGTTGTTGATTAAGAATTCCCAGGCGTCTAGGGGGCGATGGGGGATACGTTCTAACATGGGCGATAATCCCATCTGCTCAAGAGCATCCAGTCCACTGGGCATCAACCCCTCACCACGAAAAACCCGCCGGAAGTTGCGAGATGCTTCAATCAGTTTGACGGCGATGCCGCGTTTCACGAGGAGGAGTGCAAGCGTTGCACCAGTGGGTCCTGCCCCAACAATTACAACCTGAGTCATCACTTTCCTACCAGTGTCGAATGATCTCAGAATACCAAACCTGTTTGCGCTACTCAAAACCTGGGCAAACTTAAGGACAATTTAAAATTTCAAGTTTTACTACTTGACTAACTGCTTACCTTGGGGTATGCTTTTAATATAATGGAAATCCGTATGCCCATATATCAGGGTTTAAAATAACAGTTTAAAAGTTAGTGCGTCTCCAAGAGCGTCTTTCCTTCTAGGCGTGAGATCTAAAAGTTTTCAATTTGAAAAAATTCAGGTTGATTCTGGGATTGGACAGAGAACCGGGGAAAATAGAAAATACAAAGTATGATTTTTCCCTCATAGTGTAAGGATTACAGATAATGCAAGTTCTAAAAAGAGCCATCAAACCAGAAACCTATATATCGTTTCTCCACATCTACCCAACTACTTGGGGGACTGCTGGTGATATCTGCTTAGTCCGTGAATCTGTAGCTAATTCAAGTGCATCGAAGTTTGTGGGTCACAAACTCGAACTAGCACTCCCACCCGGTATGGAACGCCATCGCGTGGCTGACTTGCCGGTGATCAAAGTGGCAGGTAATGTGGGGGACGGACATCCTAAAGAACACCCGTCCGAATGGGAGGCTTATGAAGGTGTAGATAGAGAAATAGTCATCTCGGCTCTGAAACCTTGGGGCTTCAAGTTAATAGAGTCTGATGTGGCGTTGTGATCCTCGTCTCCACCGCCCCCAGTCAAAATAATTCGTAATTGATAATGACGCTCGTGCCGACGCGGGGGTACCCGCTAACGCTTCGCTATCGCTAACGTAATTCGTAATTATTACGAGCCAAAATGCGGTGTGGCTGTGCCCCCCGCATTATTGGCGTCCCCATGCATAAATGCATTCGCAAGTAGTAAAGAAGATC
>CAZZXJ010000931.1:0-2170 GCA_964657905.1 uncultured Stigonema sp. | reverse complement strand
CCAAGGGGGGACTACAGGGGGGTCCTAATAATGTGCATCTTCATACAGAATTGGTATTAGCAATTACGTATTGACAGAAATTATTAAGAAAATACCTGGCGATTGGAAATCGCGGCTACACAAACGAAGTCCGCCTTCGCGGACTAAGATCTAGAATAGTTATTTAACCTAACAACTCGTCTACCGCCACACTAAAACCTGGTAATACTTTTGAAAAGCTAACCACATCACCAGCTTTCAACCCCAAAATCTGATTCTGAGTAATCACAAAAACTAACCGACTTTCAGGAAACACCAGCCAAACTTCCTCGCAACCAGACTGTAAATACTCCTGCGCTTTCAGAAATAAGTCTTCAGCTAAATCATTGGGTGAAACAATCTCAGCAATCAGTGGAAAACTCTGTGGCAAAGTCGGAACATCGCCAAATTTAGCGACTAATTCAGGCGTAAGATAAGCCACATCAGGATAACGCCCTTGCTTGTTTGTGCGACAAGGTACTTCTGTATAAACTTTCCCACCTTGTTGATTGGAGTTGATATAACTTCTCCAGTAAAAGCCAAGGTTAAACTGAATTTCACTATGTTTTAATGTCATTCCAGTTTTCTCTACAAGTTCACCGTCTACCCACTCCATACCCTCTGGAGGATTTGCCATATAGTCTTCTAGAGAGTGGATTTCGGGATTAGAAACTAGCATTGTCAACCTCTGCTATAACTATATAATGTATATGGTAATGTATACATTATATAGTGATAAAATTATGCCAAGCAAAATTCGCAAGCAAATTTATATTGAATCTCATCAAGAGCAGATGTTAAAGGCGATCGCGAAGCTCAAAGGCATAAGCGAAGCAGAAATTATTCGCGCCTGCATCGACCTACACATTGGTTCTATTACTACGGATCAAACAAATGTTGCAGCCTGGGAGGCAGAACTCGTCTTTATCAATAGTGTCAAAAACCGACCTTCTCTACTAGGCGGACGAGACTGGCAACGAGAAGACCTTTATGAACGGTAGGATTTTGCTCGACACCAGTATTCTTGTTTCCATCTATGATTCTCTGGATTTTGCTAAACAGGATAGAGCAATTGCGATCGCGGATCGACTCATACAAACAAAGCTTGCTGTCATTAGTACCCAAGTGATAAGTGAGTTCTTCGTAGCGACAACACGTGCTCAACGACCACTTCTGAGTCAGACTGAGGCGAGCGATCGTTTACGTAATTACATGAATGCTTGCCATGTAGTAGATGTAACCCAGTTCATCATCCTAGAAGCAATTCGGGGTGTTGAAGCTCATAACTTGGGATTTTGGGATGCTCAAATTTGGGCAACTGCGAAGCTCAACCAAATTTCCGAGGTCTACAGTGAGGACTTTAACGCTGGTATCATGATTGAGGGTGTACGCTTTACCAATCCTTTAACTGAAGCCTAATGTAGGGTGGGCAATGCCCACCAGCTTGTGCAATTGGGCAGTGCCCACCCGTGAGAGGTTAAGATGTGCGATTCGTCGTCCTCTAGCTTCATCTATCAATAGCAAGTCATTTTCTGGGAAAAACTTAACTAATTACCCATTACTTCCTTTGCGGCTATGGGTATATATTAGCGCACCTATTCCATTATATTTATAGTACCACAAAAACCTGTTTTTTTGTCAAGAAAAACACAGATGTGCGATCACCTTGTGGTTAATGAGTATAAGGCATTACATTATATTGATAATACATAGAGATATTCCCAGTAGGCAACAACCTTGGCATACGACAACATTTGCAAATATTTGGCAGAAAAATACCCTAACGAATTTGCCAGATGGTTACTCGAATCTAATACACTAGACGTACAGGTACTCAAAACTGAACTCAGCACCGAACCGATTCGCGCTGACTCGGTAACGTTCCTGCAACTCTCCAACCAAATCCTGCACTTAGAGTTTCAAACCCAACCGAAATCCACCCCGCCTTTGGACTTTCGCATGCTCGATTACTACACTCGCTTGAAACGACAATACTGGTGTGACATCAAGCAAGTAGTGATTTTCTTACAAGAAGCCGCATCAGAAATTGTTTTTCAAACTGAGTATGTAGATACCGATACCAGACACAAATATCGTTTAAGAAGGCAGAAGTACGAAGGCAGAAGGCAGAAGGTAATCCCCATAACGCGCA
>CAZZXJ010000930.1:0-2180 GCA_964657905.1 uncultured Stigonema sp. | reverse complement strand
ACCAAATTCCGTTATCCACATGATGCTCAAGAGCGTATAGTGCGTAAGTCCTAATTTCTTTAGAAAACTATAAAGCAATACGGTTCAGTTAAGGCGTTGATCCTCCCTAGCCCCCCTTAAAAAGGGGGGTTGGGGGGATCTTCAGCCCGTGAACACTACTAACAGCAAGCGTATTGAACTATAAAGAGTTAGAGCAAGGGCAAAACAAGTATACCCTTCCATTCCAGACAACTTAGCACTCTAGGAAAGAGAAGATGACTATTGTTATGGAGATGTCCACAGCTCACACATTTTGTGAAAAAGTCAGAAAAGCAGCAACTACAGAGTCGGGGAGAAGGGGTATAAAAGTGCAAAAATGAGGAGAATGAAAACAAATACTTGAAATTTGGATAAAATATGAGTTTTTCAAGTAATGAAACTGCTAGCACTAACCAGTTACGAACTAAGCGAATCATATCAATAGATATGTTGCGTGGACTGGTGATGGTGTTAATGCCGCTAGATCATGTGCGAGATTTTTTCACTAATGTTCGCTTCAGCCCTACAGACTTGACCCAAACGAACGTACCTCTGTTTCTCACTCGCTGGGTAACTCATTTGTGCGCCCCCACATTTATATTTCTGGCTGGGGTTGGAGTCTATCTTTACTTTGCGAACAGACCACAAAGCAAGCAAGAACTCTCGCGATATCTGATAATTCGTGGACTGTGGTTGGTGTTTCTAGAGTTAACAGTGGTACGTATGGGGTGGATATTTGACCCTACCTACTCTTTTACGGGAGTGCAGGTACTATGGGCAATTGGTTGGTCAATGGTCGTTTTAGCAGCATTAATTAGAATGCCAATTCCTCTGATAGCTGCATTTGGAATTTTGCTCATAGGTGGACACAATTTATTTGATAATATTCATGCTGAACAACTAGGAAGATGGGGTTGGTTGTGGGCAGTACTTCATGAACCAAAAATGTTCACACCTTTTCCTCATAAAATTTTTGTCATTCTCTATCCCCTGATTCCTTGAATTGGGGTGATGGCAACGGGTTATGTGTTTGGGAGTGTATTTAAGCTCTCAAAAGCTTCTCGGCTGCGATTTTTGCGATCTTTGGGGCTGGGTTTAATAGCTGGCTTTGTGGTTCTCCGCGCTTTGAATATATATGGCGACCCGCACCCTTGGACAGTGCAAACCAATTTCACCCGTACCATACTATCATTTATTAACTGTAATAAATATCCACCTTCATTGCTTTATTTATTAATCACACTAGGTCTAGCAATGCTCCTGCTTTACCTGTTTGAAAAGCAGAGATGGAGGATTTTTAAACCTTTAGTGTTATTTGGTCAGGTTCCTTTATTTTTTTATATAATCCACCTTTGGCTCATCCATTTTACTGCTATCTTGCTGGCTTTACCTAAATATGGATTAAAGGCAATTATTATGCCCTTTATAGCCTCCCGCTTAATGCCAGCCGACTATGGATATGATTTACCAATGATTTACAATATTTGGATAATCCTGGTAATTCTGCTTTATCCTATCTGTAGTTGGTATAGGAATTACAAGACAAAGTATCCTAGCAAGTGGCTAAAATACTTGTAAATATTCGTCACATCTGAGGTCAGCCCATCGCCGCAAGAGAAAATCTTTTCAATATGCCAATTATTAATAAACTCATCGAAGTCCAAACTAGCCAAGGCATCAATATTCATAACATCACACCACAAATCAAAGACTTAATTGCATCAACAACGATAAAAAATGGTCAAATTTTGGTTTTTTCTCAACATACGACAACCGCATTAGCTATTAACGAAAACGAAGAAAGATTGTTAGAAGATGTAGTCGTATTTTTGCGAAAATTAGCACCAGAATCAGAGCGGTACTTGCATAATGACCTGCATTTAATGGTTGTACCACCAGATGAACCGATCAATGCTCACTCTCACCTGATGGCAATGATGCTGAGTACCAGTGAGGTCATTCCCATTTTGGAGGGAAAGTTAGCTTTGGGAACTTATCAATCTGTGTTATTTTTTGAGTTGGATGAACCACGTCAAAGGACTGTGTTTTGCCAAATTTGTGGAGAATAGGTTTTTATCTTTTAACATTTATACTTTTATATTAATTTTGTCTGAAGCAAGAAGCTCTGCTGCTTCTTGTAAAAGCAGATTTTGCTCTTTTTG